>CAMDCQ010000017.1 GCA_945890595.1 Chitinophaga pinensis | reverse complement strand
TGTCCGCTTTATTAGCTACAACGAGGTATGGCTTCTTACTTTGGCGCACAATTTTAGCAAAAGCAATATCCAGATCACTGGGATCTAACACAGCATCTACCATGAAAAGCAAGACATCCGCTTCAGCAATAGCTAACATTACCTGTTCGCGAATGTGACTTTCAAAAATATCTTTACTGTCTTTTACGTATCCGCCTGTATCTATTACGGTAAACTCTTTACCTATCCACTCACTCTTACCATAATGACGATCGCGAGTTACGCCACTTACGTCATCTACGATTGCTTTACGCTCACCAATAAGTCTGTTAAAAAGAGTTGATTTTCCGACGTTGGGTCTTCCGACTATCGCTACTATTCCTGCCATTGTTTAATGTTGTTTAATAATGCTATGTTTCTGCTATCCGCAGCCTATTGTAAAATTTTTTGGAAGATCTTCAGGAGAAGTTGTGCCTTTTACAAGGCGGCAAAGGTAGTGTTTAAAATTTACTTCTTTATATAACCAAAGTATTGCAACTGTTGATCGTCGGTACGCCAGTCTTTTTTTACCTTAATGCTAAGTGAAAGAAAAATTTTCTTTTTTATAAAATCTTCGATCCGTTTGCGGGAGGCGATACCTAAGTTTTTAATTGCAGCGCCACCTTTGCCTAACATTATACCTTTTTGTGAGTCGCGTTCTACAAAAATGGTAGCATATATTTCGTCTAGTTTTTCTTTCTCGTTGTATTCTGTTACACTAACCTCAACGCTGTATGGAATTTCCTTTTTAAATTGCGTTAAAATTTGCTCACGAATCATCTCGCTTACTAAAAACCGTACATTTTCATCACTAATAGATTCAGTATCATAAAAAGCAGGATGTTCGGGAGCTAGGTCTACAAGAGCGCCGATAATGCCGCTTACGTTAAAGATTTCTTTTGCGCTTACTGCAAATATTAACTCGGTGCCGAAGTATTCTTTTACCCTGTCTATATCGGCCTGTAGTTTTTCTTGATCTTGAACTAGATCCACCTTATTCATGGCAATAACCAAAGGACAGGTAATCTTGTCTTTATAAGCTTCAAACTCTTCAATCTTAGGAAACTGACCGTCTAAAATAAGCAGTACAACATCTGCATCATCTAAAGATTCATTTACAGCTCCCATCATGGCGTCTTGTAATCTGTAGGCGGATTCTTTAATAATACCAGGCGTATCAGAAAACACGAGTTGGTAGTCTTTATCGTTTAGTATTCCCTTAATACGGTGACGTGTAGTCTGTGCTTTTGGGTTGGTAATCACTAGATCTTCACCCAGTACCGCATTTAGAAAAGTAGATTTTCCTGCGTTGGGTAAGCCCAGTATCGTAACAAATGCTGTTTTGAACATTGCAGCAAAGGTAGGTAGGTCTCGTGTAAGTCTAGAAAATAAATTATTGAGAAGGTTTACGCCTATATTTTAAAAATCGCGGGACTAGGAGATGAATCTTATACATATGTAGGAAATGTTCATCTGATAAGGTAAAGCCATTTAGTTTTTTTGCGTATATTCAAAGATATGATGCAAGCTTGTTTTAGAGGCCTTTCTTTTCTTTTTTTCGGGGCTGTTTGCTCAAATAAGGAACCCTGAAAAAGGCGGTAAGTGGATTTACGATTACGTTAATTTAAACAGCTGCGGTGTTTTAGTAACAGTACAATAAATTTTGTAGCCCAATGGTGGGAGGGAAGGAACCTGCCCGGCAATTTTCTAAAAAAAAATCGGAATAACGGATGTAAAAAAACAGCAATTCTCCTGATATCCCAATCCGGGTAACGGAAAACTTTGTTTAACACCATCAGAAAATAAAAAACCAAAATCAATAACTATATTAGACAGTAGGGGCCTGGTGGTTTAACAATCCGACTCAAAGGACCGCTTGATTGAATTGGAACCACAGTTTTATTTTGTAAGAATAGTGCGACAAGACGGACGAGTGGAAGAGCATAAGGTAGTGGTGGATTAAGTAAACTATTTTAGTAATATTTTGGAGATAGCCGTTAGGCGCTTTTGTCAATCGATAAAACCCCCTCAACCCTTCACCAATTTGCCATAAGGCACTTTTACCATGTAATGAGCTTCTAACGTTATGTGCCCGAAGTCTTCTGAAACCTTGCCGCGAAGTGTATAAATGCCGCCACCCCTGAAAGCATATTGTTGAGCAGACAAGGGAAAATGAACGCTGTCAAAAAAAACACCTTCACGGTCCATAAATGTCCCAAAAAACATTTCTTGTTCTATGCGTCCCTTGGTTTTGGTACGCTTGATGTGTACCAAGTAGCCCGTTATAGTAATGATGCGATGTAGCAATTTGGTAAAATCGCTAGCTACTGTTTTGTGGGTAATCATATCGTCATCTACCAATTCAAACGGTGAGCAGAGTGGGAATCCCAAATATTCTATTTCGTCCATCGGGTCTTCGTAGGGCATGCCTACCAGTTCTGGAATAGCCACGTTTTTGGTTTGGTTATGAAAAGCAAATAGCTTGGGATGAGAGAAGCTACTCTTGGTTTCAGCCAACAGAAAATGGGCTTTCCACAGCAGCCAATGCTTGCTTTTATTGCTAAAACGAAAGGCGTTTACGCGAATGAGAATAATGACCTGCTCCAAACTAATGGTCACTCTATTTACAAAGTCGTCTAATTCTGTAAAGGCGCCGTTATTTATACGTTCTTTTAGAAACGCATTTACCGTTTTAACCTCTAGTTGCGCCACGTGCTGAAACCCTAGTTTAATGATCTTGCCACAAATAGTGGTAATAAACAGGCTTCCATTCACACACGGAGCTTCTACGCTGGCCCCTTTTAGCCGTGCTTCTTGTATATATTGCTCTGTGCGATAAAACCCACCAAAATTGTTAATAGTAGCTACCATATACTCCAGCGGGTAGTAGGCTTTTAAAAAAAGACTTTGGTAACTTTCTACCGCATAGCTGGCTGAGTGCCCCTTGGCAAAAGCATAGCTGGCAAAACTCTCTATTTGCGTCCACACTTCTTGGCTTAGTTTCGGTTTATACCCTTTGGCGGTGCAGTTGTCAAAAAAAAGCTTTTCAATTTCCTTAAACTCAGTTCTTTGTCTGAATTTAAAACTCATGCCGCGCCTTAGCACGTCAGATTCTTCTAGCGTGAGTCCAGCAAAATAATGCGCTACTTTAAGCACATCTTCTTGATACACCATTACACCGTAGGTGTCGTGTAGTATTTTAGCAAGAACTGGGTGCGTGGCTTTTCGAGCTTCGGGGTCTCGGTGTCGTTTTATATATTCAGTCATCATGCCACTGTTGCTTACACCGGGTCGTATGATAGAACTAGCCGCCACCAAACCCCGATAGTCATCCACTTCTAATTTTTTCATAAGCGCTCGCATGGCAGGACTTTCTACGTAAAAACAGCCAATAGCGTCACCTCTGCGGAGTAAGTCTTTTATTTGTTCATCTTGTTTAAAACGGTCGATGTCGTCTATATCAAAATCAGGGGCGTCGGGTTGGTTTTGCTTAATCACTTGTAGGGTATCTTTTATTTTGCCCAAGCCTCGTTGAGCTAAAACATCGTATTTGTAGATGCCCGCGTCTTCGGCTATGTGCATATCAAAGTGAGCAGTAGGAAAACCCTTGGGAGGCATGCTCGTAGCTCCGTAATATTGGATGGGTTTTTCGGTAACTACTATGCCGCTGCTGTGCACACTCAGGTGATTTGGAAACCCGTGTATGTAGTGGCTGTATAGCAGACATAGGCGAGCAACATGGTCTAATTGATTTGGGTCTCGAACGCGTTGTATGTTTTTTATTTCGTCGGCAGGCAAGCCTAGCACTTTTCCTATTTCGCGGATTACAGATTTAGCCTGAAATGTAACAAAAGCACCCATTAAAGCGGTATTGGGATAGGTATCAAAAATGTATTTGGTTACATCATTTCTGTCTCGCCAACTAAAATCAATATCAAAATCAGGAGGAGACTTACGGCTTGGGTTTATAAATCGTTCAAAGTAAAGGTCGAGTTCTATGGGATCTACATTGGTAATTCGCAGCAAGTAAGCCACCAAGCTATTGGCCCCGCTGCCTCTGCCCACATAAAAATATCCTTTACTTCTGGCGTAGGTTACGATGCCGTGGTTTATTAAAAAATAGGGAACAAAGTTACATTGCTTAATTACTCGAAGTTCACGTTGTAGCCGTTCAGTTATTTCGGGAGTGATGTTTCCCTTGTAACGGTACTTTAATCCTTCTTCTGCCAGATGGTGTAGCAGTTTTTCATCTTGTGCTTGGGTTTGCGAATAGGTTTTTTTATTGGCAAGTTTCGACTTGTCGTTAAAGTCAAAATGTAGGTTACAACTTGCCAATAGTTTTTGGGTATTTTCTAGCAAGTATTCGTGACCAGCATACAGGTTTCGCAGTTTATTTTCGGTATAAAACTGATGGTGCATTTCGCCTTGTTCTTCCAAAGGCAATTTACTGAGCAGCATATTTTTATCAATGGCTCGCAATAAGCGATGTGCATTAAAATCTCGTTTGTTACGAAAAGTAACCGTGTTTAGGGCGACGTATTTGTTTTTATCGACATGGGAATTGCCCCGTCCTTTTATGTAGGAACTGCCCTGCAGGGCAGTTCCTACATGTTTCTGAAACAGAAACAATTCTGTATGATTCACGCCAATATATTCATTATTACGCAGGGGTCTGTTTGGTGCATTTTTATAAGGGTATATGATGTAGGCGTTTCCAATAATAGGATCTCGCGTTTTGTTTCTATTGGCTAAAAGGTCTGATAGGTAGAAGTTGATGTTTTGAAAACCGATGTTGTCTGTGGCTATTGCGATAAAATCCTGATTATTTCTCGTGCGAAAATCCACACCGAGTATAACGGGCCAACCTCTATTTTGGCATTCCATGGCGTGATATAAGCAGCCAGATGTGCTGTTGATGTCGGTAAGAGCGAATTTGATTTCTTTAGGAACACGCCTCGAGGGCGTGTTCGTACATGACGAATTAGCCTCGCACAACAATTCCTTCGGCGACATCGTCCCGTATTTGAAAGAGTAATATGTGTGGCAGTTTAGGTACATTTTACTTTTTTTGCTCGCTGGATGCGTCTGTAGGTTACTAGAGTTGACTAGACCTCAGGCATTCCGATGAGCAGGCACCACATTGGGTTCTCCGCTAAAAGGATTTCCACGGCCCAGTCCTTTTACTTCCATTGCCACGCTACGTCTTACGGCATTGGCACCATAGCGGCTTTTCATGGCGTCCATGGCTTGGTATAGGTTTATGATTTTGTCGTCGTCATTAAACAGGTCTATCTGGTGCCCGCCGCCAGCTAAGTCGCCCAGCCGAACACCCACCAAGCGGATGCGTACGCGGCGACTGTACAACGAGTCAAAGAGCTCTTTGGCATGAGCGATAAGTGAGTGGTCAGAGGCAGTGTAGGGTATTTGTTTCTGTTTGCTCACGGTTTGAAAGTCAGAATACCTAAGTTTTATGCTGATGTTAGAACACACTCGTTTTCCGTGGCGGAGTTCGTAAGCCAACTGCTCCACCATGGCCACTACCATGTCTTTAAGCTTGCGTACGTCTATGGTGTCTTTCATAAAAGTGCGCTCGGTACTTATGCTCTTTTTTTCGTGATAAGGAATGAGCGGGCTATGATCTATGGCATTGGCTTTTTCCCACATCATTTTTCCGTTTTTTCCAAAGGCTTTTTCCAGCAGTTCTAGCGGCATTTCTTGTAACGTATATATTTTTTGTACGCCCATTCGGCTTAGCATAAAAGCGGTTTTTTTACCTATCATCGGTATCTTACCTACGGGCAGCGGTGCCAGAAAAGGCTTCTCTAATCCTAGGTCTATGTTTAGCTGGTTGTTGGGTTTGGCTTCTCCCGTGGCTATTTTGCTTACGGTTTTATTTATAGACATGCCAAATGAAATGGGCAAACCTGTTTCTTTGATGATTCGCTCGCGTATGTGGCTGGCCAGTTTATAGCACCCAAAGAATTTGTCCATTCCGGTAAGGTCTATATAAAACTCGTCTATACTGCTTTTTTCGAGTACGGGCACATCTTCTCGTATTATTTCGGTTACCATTTTAGAATACTTGCTGTAGGTGCCTGACTCGCCTTTTACTACAATTCCTTCAGGACATAATTGTCGAGCCATTTTCATACTCATGCCACTGTGCACACCAAAGGCGCGAGCCTCATAACTGCAGCTAGCCACTACGCCTCTGTCACCTACCCCGCCTAGCAGTACAGGCACGCCCACTAGTCTATTGTCCTGTAGTCTTTCTACAGACACGTAAAAAGTGTCTAGGTCCATGTGTACGATTGTTTTTGACAAAATAATTATCTTTTATTTGGGCTATAATATAGCCTAAAAGAAAATTAAAAATCATGATTATGGTAAAGTGATACAAAGAGAAATCGCAACGAGCTGATATGTAGTGTTTTATTTTTTTAAAAAATAACCTATAATTGTATCAAATGAATCTGGTTAAACTATTGATTTTGGTTGGTGTATGCCAGGTAGCGCAGGCTCAAGAATATGTAGATTTAGCCACTGCTGAGTATACAAAAACACCTCAAAATCAGTTTGATAGTAGCCTAAACACATCTAGCGTACAAAAAGCCAACATTAATGTAACCGCCCCGGTTAAGTTAAAAAACGGAAGTTCGTTGCTCTTTGGGGTGGTTTATGACCGGCTGCAAACCAAGCTTTTTGAACAACAAGAAGACGAGGTTACCTTCTCTGCTTACACACTAAAACTGGGAATGAATGTAAAGTACTCAGACAAGTGGAGCACAACGTATCTCTTATTGCCCAAGATAGCCTCTAATTTTGGAGAAAGTTTGACCAAAAACGACTATCAGATTGGCGGAATAATATTGGCCAAACTGAAAAAGAGCGAGTATTTCAATTATAAGTTTGGAGCATACATTAACGGAGACAGATTCGGGCCGTTTTTCGCACTTTTTTTTGGAGGGTATTATCAAAAAAACAAGCTAGAAATAGACGCAATGATTCCTTCTTATGCCAAGATAAATTATAGCATTACACCCAAGGTAACCGCAGGAGTAAATTGGCGAGCCACTGTTAAGTCCTATAATATACAAGGTGGAGGAATATCCATTTATGCATACCCATTTTACATGCACCATTTGTCTAACGAAATAGCGGCGCACATAGGTTACGAACCTATAAAAGGCGTAATAATAAGAGGAATGGCGGGCGCTTCTTTGGGCCGCTCGTTTAGGGTGTACCAAAACAATGATAAGATAGATTTTGGATTAAGCTTAGTTCGCTTTGGTGATGATAGAGTGCCGCTTAATACTGATTTTGAAAATGGAGCCTTTGGAAGGCTAGAGTTGGCTTATCGTTTTTACTTATAGCAAGGATTTTCCTACCGCCACCAGTTTAGTATGGCTGTACGAGCTGTCTAGTACCGTAATTTCATAACCCAATTTTAAAGTATTTAAGGTGCTTTCATGACCAATAAGTAACGTATCACTCGTTTTTACGTGTTGAATAATGGTTCGTTCTAGCGGCAACAGCTTTTCTATTCGAAGTTTTTTTACATAAAAAAGATGAGGTTCGTAGCCGTATGTAGTGTCTAAAAGTAGTTGCGTATTGGCTGTTAGATTTTGAAGATGATTTTCATCGGTTAAAAAGTGAGAAATCCCATTGGTTTCCCATTCATAATATTTTTCAGAAGGATAAAGTGCATAGTTATGCGCCTGGGCAAAGGGCAAGCATAGCAGTCCGAATGCGAGCACCAAAGCGTACGTTTTAGTTTTAAATAACCGAGAGTACACAACGTGAACACTCACGGCAATTAGTGCAGACAATAGCGGAATTACCGATGCATCATACCAGTAGTTTTTAGTTCCTTTGGATAGAATGAGCAAGTAGGAAACAGATGTTATTAATAAGTATAGCCATCCCTCATTTTTACGTTTTAAGAACGGAACAGACAAAACAAGAGGAAGCAATAGGGGCCATATAGCCATATGCTTATTCCATAATAGTTTGAAATAATACCAAAAATTTTCACTCGGATAGTCAAAATTTTCACTTGAATTAAAGTATCGCGGGAATAACTCATCATTCCAAACGAACCGCAAAAAGCCGGGTTGTAAATATTCTCTTACACCGTAATAACTGATTACAGGAACGAGCCCGAGCGTAATAGCAAAATACAAATGGTTGTTGGCAAGTGTTTGTATTGCCCTTTTTTGTGTTGCAAAAAATAATGCAATACCGGGCAACATGATAAGTATAGCAATGCTCTTGGTTAATATACCCAAACATACAGCCAGTGCCGACCAATACAAGTAGCGACTTTTGTGTGTTAGGTAATGGAGGTAGCAACTGTAAGTTAGGGCGGTACTAAAGAATACCAATAGCGCATCGTGATCTCCAAATCTACCCACGTGTTCGCCATAAAAACCAGCAGATGTAGCTAAAATGCCAGCACCCAAAAAAGCAAATGCATAACTCTTGGTTAGCCTAAATGTCCATAGAAATAAAATGAAAAGCGAGCCCATAGACGCCAAAATGGACGGCAAGCGAATGGCAATTTCGTTTAGTCCAACTATGCGCATCGCGATTACCTGCAACCAAGTAAGCAATGGTGGTTTCAGATTCCAAATTTCAGGTTTGTTTTCGTAGCTACGGATGATATAATCACCATTTTGCAACATCTCAATAGCGTTTACGGCATTGCGAGACTCATCCCATAGTCTTATTGGCAAATGGTCTACATTGAGCCAAAGAGGAACCGAGAGAATAAAAAATCCTAACGCAAGTAAAAGGTATGTAATATACTTGTTTATGGCTAGAGCTAGTTTAGCAATTCGTCGCGAAAAAGTTCTTCTTTGGTTAATCCTTCTTTAAGGCCAAAATACATTTTACGGGCGTCTACTACAAAAAGGCTGGAGTTGTAATTCAATACAACTTTTTCAAAAAGCGCTTGTGCTTTTTGAGCATCGTTGAAAATATACAGCGTAATATTGGCAGATCTATACAGGGCGTTATCTGCTAGGATATCATCACCGTATTTTTCGTAAACGGTGGTGTAAAGCTTATTGGCTTCTTCATAGTTTCCTAATTTTTCTTGCACCTTAGCTTTTAGAAAATATATTTCATCGTTAAGTGTATGATTAGGATATTTAAAAGGCAGCATATTAAGTATTTGTGTGCATTTCTCGATTTGATTTTGGTACAACAGAAACTCTGCTGAGGCGAATTCCTTCATGGCATCCGTGGTACTATCAAGTCCAGTGTTGTCTTGTATAAGCAGGGATAGCTCAATGGCGTTGTTGCTTATAAGTTGTGTGGTTGCCGTTTTTAAAATGTCTAGTTGAGATGCAGCCCATTCAAAATCACCTTGAAAGTAGGACAGTTTAGCATTTTTAAACTTAGCTTCTTGTCCCAGCGCGTCTTCCATAAATTCTTTGTCTACTTGACCATACATTAGCTTGGCATCCCACACATTGTTTAACATAAGGTAGGCATCTCCCAGCAGGAGCTTGCACTCTGCCAAAAAACGAATTTGTAGTCTAGGAGTGGCTATTATTTTTTCTAAGATTGCACTACCCCCCGTTGGATTATGGTTATAAAAAATTTGTAATTCCGCTAATCGAAATAGGCTGTAGGCTGTATTAAAACTGACCCCATTTAGGTTTACAAAACCTTCTATTTTTTGAATAAGTTCAGCTACTTCTGCTTTATCTGGATTTATGCTATGGGTGGTTTTGAGGTAAAGTGAGTTTATTAATCCTTGTTCAGCCGCTAAATAATTCGGCTCTTCTTTTCCTAGATTTATGACATATTCGTAAGCCTTAAGTGCCGAAGAATATTCTTTATTTTGCTCGCAGGATTTAGCAAAACCCATAACGCGAGATCCTCTATTTCCGTTACGTTTATCCAGAGAAATAACTTGTCGCATGGCTGCCATGTATTTCTTTTGTTGTAAAAAAACCTCAAGTAATAATTCGTCAAACACAGGATTTCCTGGGTTTTTTTGGGCATACAACAGTGTGCGTTGTTGCAGGTATTCGGCAGATTCTGGTTTTTCGTAAACCACGTCTAGTACACGTATAATGTAATCAAAAGCATTTTGTTCTTCAGAAAGCACCTCGAGTGAAAAGTCTGTTAATGCCGTTGTGTTTCCCATCACTCTGTATTGAGAAAGCAGTTGATTATAAAAAGAGAGCGCACCAAATTTTTTTGTGCCCTGTTCGTAAGCCGCAATTGCGTAATCGTTTAACTGGCGCTGCATTAAAGCGTTGGCAATTAGTAGTACTTGATTTTTATCTGTTGAGTATTCTTTTATAACCTTCTCCAAATACTTTTTTGCCGATTCCTTTTCACCTAATCGCAAGTACAAATAGCCTAAATCTACCTCGTAGTTCCCGCGCTTAGGGTTTTGTTTTATGGCTTTTTCAACCAATTTTTCCGCGGTTTTAAGGTCTTTTAGTGCAATAAGTGTTTGAAGGTAGTTTTCGTAGATATAAATAGAGTTGTCATTCTCTTTATAAAGTTTTCGATACAGTTCAGATGCCTTTTCGAACTCCTGGTTTTCAAAAAACTGGGCAGCAAGTTTTTCGTCTGTACTTTGAGAAAAGCATACAGACGAAACAACAATTAAGGCAAACAAGAAGATGGACTTCATTTTATACTGTGCAAAAATAATGAAGCAAAGCTATGCAATTATTTGTGGTTGGATTTGGCTGATTATCCTTAAAATCTCTTAGTAAAGTAAAAAGAAACACGAATCGCCTTAAATAAATTAGGTGATTAGGATAGTTTGAGAGTACTTTTGTGCGGCAAATAACAAATCCAATATTTGCTGATGTCTCAACCCAAAATTTCTAAAATTGCGTATCAAGGTTTAACGTTTGACGATGTGCTTGTTTTGCCTCGTTACTCTGAAGTTTTACCTCGTGATACGAATACAAAAACCCGCCTTACTAAAAAATTATCCATTAATATACCCATTATAAGTGCGGCCATGGACACCGTGACAGAGTCGGATTTAGCAATAGCAATTGCTAGAGAAGGGGGAATAGGGATAGTACATAAGAACATGTCAATCGCTGAACAGGCTGCTGAGATAAAAAAAGTAAAACGTTCGGAAAGCGGAATGATTAAAGATCCGGTTACGCTTAAAAGTACCAACACGTTAGCGGAAGCGGTTAATGTAATGAAGGTAAACCGAATAGGCGGAATTCCAATTATTGACGATAGCCATAAATTAGTTGGTATAATTACCAACAGAGATTTACGATTTCAGATAGACTTAAGTACGCCTATCGAAGAAGTTATGACCAAGCATCCACTTGTTACGGCGGCACACGGCACAGATTTAAAAGAAGCTGAACAAATCCTGCAAAAACACAAAATAGAAAAACTACCTGTAGTTGACTCCGAAAACACATTACTCGGTCTAATTACCTTTAAGGATATTCAAAAAGTCAAAAATCATCCCAAAGCATGTAAGGATTCTTTTGGAAGGCTTATGGTGGGAGCGGCCGTAGGGGTTACAGCAGATACGCTAGAAAGAGTTACGGCTCTTGTAGCCGAAGATGTAGATGTTATAGCCATAGATACAGCACATGGACACTCAAAAGGGGTGGTAGATGAACTTAAAAAAGTAAAAGCAAAATTTCCTGATTTACAAGTAATTGTTGGAAATGTGGCAACAGGTGCTGCAGCGAAGTACTTAGCAGATAATGGAGCAGATGCTGTAAAAGTGGGTGTGGGTCCTGGATCTATTTGCACAACTAGAATCATAGCCGGAATAGGCGTACCCCAATTAAATGCGGTGATGGAGTGTGCTCTTGCGCTAGAAGGTACAGGCGTTCCTATCATAGCAGATGGCGGAATACGTTATAGCGGAGACTTGGTAAAAGCCATTGTAGCCGGTGCGGATTGTATCATGGCAGGAAGTCTTTTTGCAGGAACAGAAGAGGCTCCTGGCGATGTCTCTTTTTACGAAGGAAGAAAGGTGAAAAGTTACCGAGGAATGGGTTCTATTGAAGCTATGAAAAAAGGTTCAACAGATCGATATTTTCAAGATGCAGAAGCAGAAATAGGCAAACTTGTTCCAGAAGGAATTGTAGGAACTGTCGCCTTTAAAGGAAAACTTTCTGAAGTAGTTTATCAGTACATTGGAGGCTTAAGAGCTGGAATGGGTTATACAGGATCCACAAGCATAGAAGAGCTAAAAACGGCTCAGTTTACGCACATTACTGGTTCTGGAATAAGAGAGAGTCATCCGCATGATGTTACTATCACCAAAGAAGCTCCAAACTATAGCCGTTAATCTGTACTTTCTATCAAAGCAAGAACTCCGGATGTATAACGTATAGTTACATCTCCGGTAGCAATAACTTGATTGCTTGTACCGCTGCGATTTCCGTATTCAAGTTTTTCATTTTCAAGTTTATACATCAAGTTTGAGGTAGTAATTCCGTCAGCTTGGTTAATGGGAATCAACGATATTTTGTCGCCTGTGTTGTATATCTTTGAAAAGCTTTTAGGCAATACAAACGCCTTAGAATGATCGTCATAAATCACAATTTTGTGCCCTGGATATTTACCCATAATGGCGAAGTTATTTAAGGTGTGGTCCAATCTTTTGCCTGTGGCCCATACGATATTGATATCGCTATACCCCTTGTTTATTAAAAAGGCTAGTGCTTTCTCTAGATCTGTAGTTTCTTGATCCGCAATATGAATAAATTGTGTGGTCAAATTTTGGGGTAAGCCTTCGATACTGTCAAAATCGCCAATCACTACATCAGCGGTTATTTGCAAGTTAACCACACGAGCATATGCGCCGTCTAGCACAACCACAAAAGGACACCATTCCATAATGGAAACCAACAATTCGTAGGAGCACATTTCGCCATTGGCTATAATAAGCGCGGGCTCTTGTCCTTCTTTTACATAGTGATGTGATGACATTAAAGTGCAATTTTCAAAACAAACATAGTAATTAATATAACAGATTAAGTTACTTTGTCGACATGATTAAATCGACGACGTCGTTGGTGCTATTTTGTATCCTATTTATAGGCTGTGCCAAAGAGAAATTTTCGAGTGAAAGTAACTGGCTAGCACCACTCATAGAAACGAAGCTAACGTTGGGAAATTTGATACCTGATTCTCTTTTGAGAAAAAATAACGACAATACAATTGATGTCGTTTTTGAAGAAGAATATGGTATAACCAGCATTGAGGATATTCTGGTTATACCGGACAGAATTGATAGCCTTGAGGTAACATTGTCTAGTTTAGTATTAGAAGACAGAGGTTTTATAGACACCCTAAAATTAAGGGATATATATCCAGCTAGTGTTTTTTTAAATGGTCAAACTGCGGATCTTCCTGCCCAAGACGTGCAAACCAATGAGGGAACAAAACTAGATGTGAGCGAGGAGTTTTTTAGTACAGCTACCTTTGTAGAGGGATGGATAGATATTACCATAAGCAATGACTTGCCCGTTACCGCAGAATTAATGGAATTCCAATTACTTAATGATGACGGAACCAATACGGTAGTTGTATCAGGTACTTTTAATGACCTAGCCCCCAATACCACTCAAACAAAATCATACAGCCTAGCTGGCAAAACAGTAAAAGGCAAACTGGAATTAAGGGTAAAAAGAGTAAAAACCAAGGCGAGTGTGGGCAAAGTACTCATAGATGTTGAAAAGGGTTTAAGAATCACTTTTCAGGTGAGAGGGTTAAAACCACAGTCTGCTACTGCGGTATTTCCAGCACAAAACTTAGTAGAAAGAAACGAGGAAAATACTTATAATTTTGGCGGAGCCGAGTTAACACAGGTAAATGTAAAAACGGGATCAATACTTATGAAAGTAGCGTCAAGTATTGAAGAAGCAATTATTCTTCAGTACAAGATACCACAGAGCAGTAAGTCTGGATCTTCAGGGCCCATCTATAAGGAGTGGAGGATTCCAGCGTCACCCAAAGGCCAGACGATTTATTTAGAAGAGCGTTTTCCAATTGACGGTTACGTTATTCATTTTTATGGGGAGAAAAATTCAGCAGCTCCATATTTTAATAATGTTTACAGTGAGCTTATTGCTAAAATAGAATACAGCGGAATTGAACGGACATTGTCTTTAAGTGATGAGATAAAAATTGAATTTGGACTGGTAGACGTAGTACCTGAATTAATCATTGGAGATCCCGGGGTACATTATTTTACCATTGACGAGCCATTAGAATTAGAGTCTTTTAAGAAGATAAATGGAAACCTATCCCTGGAAGAAGCGTCTTTAGAGATGAATTTTTACAATAGCTTTGGCATAGAATCTTTGCTAACCACAAATCAGATTATAGGAGAAAACAGCAGGTCACATAAAAACGTAAAACTTATTTCAACAGATCTAACTAATCCTCTATTGCTAAAGAGAGCAGTAAATTTAGGAACGTATGTTAAGCCAGATGAGCAAAATAGTATACTTGACAAAAGCAATTCAAATATCAAACTGTTTTTAGAAAACATGCCTGACAGAATTATCCCCAACATTCAAGTTAAGGTTAGGCCAAATGGCACCTTAGATCAGTCTGATTTTGCGTTTGATTATAGTAAACTTCTTGTGAATTTTAAATTAGATGTACCTCTTGTCGTGGGATTAGATAACTTAACAATTGCTGAAGTCAAAAAGTCTAAACTCTTCGAAAATGATATAATTAGCAACATCAAAGAAGCAAAGCTGCTTGTATCAGCAAATAATGACTTTCCCATAGAAGCGCTTTTGGAATTAGAGTTTTTAACGGATGATGGAGAAGTTTTGGCAACTGTTTTTAAGAATAAAAACAATGTTATAAAGGATGCAGAAGTGGACAATGTTTCAGGAAAGACCGTGAGCCCTATGAGTAGCGAGCTCGTGGCTATTCTTAGTCGCGAGGATATGCGTGCAATGCAAAATGCTACACAAGTTAGGGTGATTGCACATTTTTACACCAAAGACGCAAAAAGATACAAAATGTATAGTGATTATGGAATTTCATTAAAGATTACTTCTGACGTTATCTATGAGAATAAGTTATAGTTTTTTTTTGCTATTAATTGTTTGGAGTTCAATTGCTCAAACACAAAAAGATTCAATTAATAATTTTGTTTTTTTAAGCAACGACTTTGATAATGAGTGGACGCCTAAAAGTGCTAAACTATGTTTAGATGGCAGTGTAGGATCAAACGTATTTAATAGTGCAATGTTCAACGATGTACTATTTAGAAGCGGATTTATATCTGACGGAAAGAAAGAGTTTCTCGAATCTCCAGAAGAACGCACAAGACTATATGCTCAATTTAGATCAGAAATGGAATATAAGATTAGCTCTAATCTAGGTGTATATGTAAAAAATAAAAACATAGCTGGTTATAGCGGTTCAACTAAATTTACACAGCTAGTAATGTTTGGAAACGCAAATTTTCAAAATCAAAAAGTAAGTAGCGGAGATCTACAATTTATATCGGCAGCACAAACCTCAGCTGGAATTACTTTAAAATCTTCTATCGGTACTAACACAACCACTAAATTAGGAATAGGTCTCAATGTGATTTCAAATTATGAGCAATTAAATGCATCGTTAGTATCGCTTTACACTGCCGGAGCTGGTCAGTATATTGAAGCAGAATTCAAAGATTTTTACGTTTCAAAAAGAAGCTTGGGTTTAACAGGAGTTGGATTAGATGTAAATTATGATATCGAAGTAGCAGTTAACGAGAAAAATAAACTAAGCTTTAGTGCAGCAGATTTTAATGTAAATCGTCTGATCAATCAAAAATCAATTTACTTAGATACCGCCTTTACCTTTTCTGGATATAAATACCAATTTGGAAATAAAGAGGCGACATTTTCTGAATATATAGATACGTCTTTTTCTGCGTACATAAACCGTGGAACTAAAGTAGAAAAATGGCTTATGTTGCCATCTCATTTAAGCCTAAGTTACAGTCATTTGCTTTCTAAAAAAACAAACCTTACTATAGATTTAACAACCATTGGTTTCGGAAATTTTGGAACTGCAGTAATTGTTAGCCTGGATCAAAGGCTCGGCAAAAATGTGAAAATTCTCTCAGCCGTTGGTTTCGGAAATTTCACTGGTTTTACTTGGAGAGAAGCGCTTGAATATAGAACTGGAAACGGATTACATTTTTACGTAAATATTATGGGTCTTCAGTCTTTTCTTCTGCCACTGCAAACACATAATTATGGTCTTGGGATTGGTTTAGCCAAGCGTTTTTAGTTAGGCATACAAAGGAAAATCCTTCATCCAGGCATTTACCTCTTTTTTCACCTCATTAATTATAACCTCATCGTCTGGATTCATTAGTACACGGTCAATAAGCTCGGCTATTTTTTCCATATCATCGGTTTTCATACCACGAGTGGTTATAGCTGGAGTTCCAATACGAATACCTGAAGTCACAAAAGGTGAACGAGTTTCAAAAGGAACAGCATTTTTATTAATGGTGATATCGGCTTTTACCAATGCATTTTCGGCAACCTTACCCGTAAGTGTTTCACTTTTAGGTCTTAGGTCTATAAGCATCATGTGGTTATCTGTTCCACCAGATATTATTTTATAGCCTCTAGCTACCATAGCTGCGGCAAGTGCTTGAGCATTTTCCATTACTTGTTTGCAATACTCTTTGAATGCTGGTTGTAAGGCTTCACCATAGGCTATAGCTTTGGCAGCTATTACGTGTTCTAGTGGTCCGCCCTGAGTCCCAGGAAAAACAGCTCCATCAAGTACGGCACTCATTTTTTTAATTTCTCCTTTGGGTGTGGTTAATCCCCATGGGTTATCAAAATCTTTTCCCATCATAATCATTCCGCCACGTGGTCCTCGTAAGGTTTTATGGGTTGTAGTGGTTACGATGTGGCAATGTGGTATAGGATTACTAAGCAGGCCAGCGGCTATTAATCCACTGGGATGAGAAATATCTGCAAGTAACAAAGCACCTACTTTGTCTGCAATCGCTCTAAATCTTGGGAAATCCCAGTCTCTAGAATAAGATGAAGCACCGCAAATAATCAACTTAGGTAAGACCTCAAGCGCAATAGCTTCTACCTTATTCATATCTATGAGTCCGGTTTGTTCTTCTACACCATAAAAAGCTGGTTTATAAAGTTTTCCAGAAAAATTTACAGAACTACCGTGGGTTAAGTGACCGCCGTGCGATAGGTCAAATCCGAGAATTTGATCTCCAGCGTTGAGCACGCCAAGCATTACGGCTGCATTTGCTTGTGCACCACTGTGTGGTTGTACATTCACCCACTCAGCACCAAAAAGCTCTTTGGCTCTGTCTATAGCCAATTGTTCTATTTGATCCACGATTTCGCAACCGCCATAGTATCGCTTTCCTGGAAGTCCCTCTGCATATTTATTAGTAGCCACACTACCCATAGCGCTCATTACTTCTTTTGAGGTAAAGTTTTCGGAAGCGATGAGTTCTATTCCATTTTGTTGACGATCTAGCTCCTTGGCTAAAAGGTCAAATATTATATCTGCCATTTGAATTCAGTTTTATGTGTAAATGAGTACGGAAATCTTTTGTAAATCCTAAAAGTGTTTTTGTTTAGATTAATTTCTGAGATGCTAAAGAGAATACTAAGTAAACTATCAAACAAAGAAAAGCGCCTAAAAAATGTAGCCATCCTATTAGTAGCATACATGTAAATAA
Source organism: Chitinophaga pinensis (assembly GCA_945890595.1). GTDB lineage: Bacteria > Bacteroidota > Bacteroidia > NS11-12g > UBA9320 > UBA9320. The sequence continues at coordinate 1,960 of CAMDCQ010000017.1, read as the reverse complement.
CATTGCAACTCGAATACTGTTTAGCTTTTTGTTTTGTGATCCGATTTTAATAGAGAAGAGCTTGATATTACTTACTAATAAGAGAGCGCCAATGATGCAAAACAACATGATGAAAAAAGGATTATTCAACCAACTATTGGCTAATTCAAATTGTTCTCCCGCAAGCGGGAGAGCAAATGACGCGAGTGCAAGTGCGGGTGTTGGCAAGCCACTGAAATAATCATTGTTCTGTTCAGAAACATTAAACTTAGCTAATCTATAGCCCGAAAAAACAGCAATTAACAATGGAAAGTATACAACAAATGATTCTGTTTCGTACAACTCATTGCTCCAGTAATTAAATAATACCAGTGCTGGAGCTACCCCAAAACTTACCATATCTGCCATAGAATCAAGTTCTTTACCTATGGAAGAACTCACATTTAAAAGACGCGCAGCTGTACCATCTAAAAAATCAAATATCAAAGCAGCAACAGCCCAATAGGCAGCATTCAAAAACTCTAATTGAAAAGCGCTGATGATGATAAACGTACCACAAAGCAGATTGGAAAGGGTAAGTAAATTAGGTATCTGTTTCTTTAGGTTAAGCATTAGTAATTTTACCGTAAGTGTAATTGTTTTTGGTTCTTAAAAGGAATGTGTTTCTCAATACCTGTAACGCTGTTAAAATACCCTTTAAAAGACGCCACAAAGATGGTTTAAATATTTACTTTTAGAATAAAGCAAATGGAGAATTCATAAAAAAGAACACGACATATCTGTGGTTTAAATTTTAGTAATATGCAACCTGTAGTCAGGTCATTTGGCTGTAAACCCATCGTCTAACTAGTCCCTTTGGCATAACCCGGGTTAAAAACGCTCTAAGCTTAATTTTTAGCCCATGAATGAACACTACTTTTTTCTTTTTCATTTGACGAAAAGCAAAGGCTGCTACTTCTGCAGAAGTTGGATTACTACTGTCGGGATCAAGTTTCCCAAAACCGGCCATTTCACCAAATTCACTTTGGGTAGAACCTGGACATAAAGTGCATACATAAACTCCATAGGGTCTCAATTCTTCGGCGATTGCTTCTGAAAATGCTAATACATAATGCTTCGTGGCAAAGTATACACTCATCATGGGTCCGGGCCTAAAAGCCGCGTCTGACGCAACGTTTAATATCGTACCTTGGTTTCTGAGCTTCATATCAGCACCAAATAATCGAGTTAGCTTGGTAAGTGTAAGAATATTCAGATTTATCATCTCTTCCTGCTTGGCTAAATCGCTGTCTACAAACTCACCATGATCGCCAAAACCGGCGTTGTTTATTAAAAAATTAATTTTAATGTCCCGTTTATGAATTTCATCATAAAGTTTTTCAGCACTGTTTGGTACTGCCAAATCCGCAGGAATTACAGTTACTTTAACACTATACGTTGTCTCTAGAAATAAGGCATGTTTGAGCATGTTTTCTTCTCTTCTAGCCACTAAAACTAAGTCTATTTTATCCTTGGCAAATTCGGTTGCGAGCTCTTTGCCAATGCCTGCTGAAGCTCCGGTAATGAGTGCTATCATAAATACTCAAAACATAGATGATGTAAAATGTGGTTTATAAGCACGAGTTTTTTTAAACAAATCTGGGATCTGTGCTCATTACAGTACCACATGAATCGCAAGTGCGTAATTCTTCAGAAGCGTAAAACTCCTTAAATCGAGGTATAAAATCTTTTTCAATATCGGTAAGTGGGAATTTGTATTCGTGAAGTTTATGATTGCAATTTTCACAAAACCACATAAGTCCATCCTGCTCGTTATTCGTTCGTTTACACTCTATAACTAGGCCAATACTTCCTTCACTTCGTACAGGTGAGTGCGGTACTTTGGCGGGTAAAAGAAACATATCTCCCGCTTTTATCGGAATGTCTACCGCTACTCCATTTTCTTGTATTCGGACATTAATGTCGCCCTCTAACTGGTAAA
>CAMDCQ010000016.1 GCA_945890595.1 Chitinophaga pinensis | reverse complement strand
ACAATTGTGTTTTATAATTACGTGTTATACAAAAGGCGTATTATAAAAAAGCCAACATCAATCAAACGTCTGCAAATCCACCAGTTTTTTATAAATACCTCCGCTTGCCATGAGCTCAGCGTGCGTACCTTGTTCGGTGATTTGACCTTTATCTAATACCACTATTTTATCCGCACTTTGTATGGTACTTAGTCGGTGTGCTATTACGATACTGGTGCGGTTTTGCATTACCTTTTCTAACGCTTCTTGCACCATTTTTTCACTTTCGGTGTCTAAAGCACTGGTTGCTTCATCTAAGATCAAAATAGGAGGTTCAGAAACCACGGCACGCGCTATACTCATTCGCTGACGTTGGCCACCGCTCAAGTTACTGCCTTTTTCGCCCAAGTTGGTGTTATAACTATCGGGCATTTCACGGATAAATTGATGCGCATTGGCTACTTTAGCTGCATTCATTAATTGATCACCGCTTATATACGGATCGCCCATTTTGATATTATTGGCCGCTGTATCATTAAAAAGGATGGCATCTTGTGTTACAATGCCCATCATCTTACGTAATGATTTTAGGTCCATTGCTGCAATATCTTGCCCATCGATGGTAATTGAACCACTATTTAGCTCATGAAACCTTGGAATTAAATCGGCTAAGGTAGATTTACCTCCGCCACTTGAACCCACCAAGGCTACCCTGTCCCCTTTTTTAATGGTGAGATTGATATCCTTAAGCACCAAAGGACCTTCACCATACCCAAAGTTTACGTTACTAAGCTTTATCTCAGTTGAAAATAAGGGCGCAGGAACACCGTTGGTATCTTTTTCGGTTTCAGCCGTCAACACGTCATTGATTCTATCCAAAGAAGCTGCTCCTTTTTTGAGTCTAAAAAATGCTTCTGTAACTCCTTTAGCGGGAGGAATAAGTTGACTAAAAATGGCAATATAGGCAATTAGAAACGAGCCTGTAAGAGCTGAATCCTTGTTTAAGATAAGCGTTCCAGTGTATATCAATAAACTCGCAATTACAATACTGCTCATAAACTCACTTAAGGGAGACGCCAACAATTCTTTTCTGTTTACCTTTACCATCAAGCGAAAGTGATCGTCATTTTGTTTTTTAAACCCGCTCTCTTTTTCTTTGATAGCACCAAAGGCTTTGATGATTTTAATGCCGTGTAAACTTTCTTCTAAATGCGAGAGTACATCGGCCAGTTTTTCTTGTCCTGCCTGCGCAGCTGCTTTGAGCTTTTTACCAATTCTGCTAATCAAATAGCCACTTACAGGCAATACAATTAGCACAAAAAGGGTGAGCTGATAACTCATAATAAACATGGTAACAAGCGGTATAAGAATCGCTATGGGATGTTTAAAATACAGCTCAATAACGCCTAATAAACTCCATTCTACTTCTTTTACGTCATTGGTAAAACGCGAAAGTGTGTCGCCTCTTTTTTCCTTATTAAAATAACCGATGGGTAATCTAAGTATGTGGTTATAAAGCCGTTCTCTAATATCACGGACCACCGCACTGCGAATAAAGGCGAGGTTGTAAAACGAAAGATAGACAAATAAATTCTTGAGCAAAAAAGCCAATACCAACCCAATTGAAAAATAAATAAGTGTTTGAGACTGACCCCATTCTGCAATTTTTACACTGGTTTGATAATCAAAATAGGCAAGCCATGTTTCTGTGTTGGACGTAAGTTCTACCGGTGTAAGGTCATTAATATTCTCCTTAAAAATAACCTTTAAGAAAGGGATAATAACACCAATGCTCACTACATTAAAAAGAGCCGCAAATACATTGAAACCAAAGAAAAGTTGCAGTTGTAATCGGTAAGGACGGGCTAATTTAAAAATGTCTTTAAACTTTAACACAGCTGCGAAGATAATCGTACCGAGATAAACCTAAGGAAAAAAGAAATCGCCTGCAATAATTCCAACGGTAAACTCGTCCAAAAGAATACCATCGGATGAATACCGTTTAACTGCACTTTTAGAAACAAAATCTTTTACATCTGACACATAAATATCCCCGTTTTTAGGATCAATACCTATCGCATATAAGATCGCTCCCTTGGCTTCTATCCATAATTGTGCACTGCCTGTTTGCACATCACCTGTACCTCTCCAAATACCTTTTTCGGTGCAGAAATACAGTATATCTAGATTTGAGTTATAAACCAAACCTGTGGGAATTGGACTTAATGTATAACCTACCGGATATTTTTGTCCATTAGCCTCCGTAAATGACATTAGTATAGGCAAGTCATTGGTTGCGCCTCCTCCTTTGCACAGTATTCTAATGTTATTATTCTTGTCAACTACGATTCCATCTGGGTTTACACCCGTAGAAAAACTATCCACCAAGGCATCTGTGAGCACATTTATACCATAAATCTTGTCTGCATCTGGAGCTGTACACCAAAAAATGCCATCCCTAAGAACCCCTTTGTCTGTAAACGTACCCGTAGGAATACTACCCGTAATGGTATTCGTGGTTAAATTCACAATAGCTATCGCCTTGGCATATAAATCCGTAACGTAGGCTTTACCTGGCTGCACTTCGTACAAATACCGAGGAGAGTTAAACCCGTTTATCTCTACTTTTTTGGTAAAGTTGATGTCTGTAACCACTATTTTCCCAGAATTATTGATAACAAAATAGTAATTTTCACCAACTCGACTTACAGACTGGAATACGTTTCCTAGTGACTCTTTGTTAATGCTTTTATAGATATCGTTTTGTACGGTTTTGCTATATGCTTCATACAATGAAAGCGTTCCTTCCCCCCAACCAAAATTTCCTTGATTTGCAATGAGTACTTCTCGGCTATTGGCAGTAGTATCTCTAACAATAAGAACAGGATCTGGCGTTTTATCTTTACAGCTTGGCAACCACGCTATCCCGGATATTAATAGTACTTTAATGCAATTTTTAACGATTAGTTGTGCGCTCATATCTTACCTAACCACTACCTTTTGGGTGAATGTTTTCTGACCTACCTTTACCTCTATAAGATACAGACCTGCTTGGGCAAACGATACTTCCGATGATTGCGTTTCGTTTATCAAATCACCTTGTTCATTGTAAACATAGGCTGTAAAACCTTCTAAATTTTCAATTTTAATAGATTCATTGCAGTAGGCTAAACTGGGATATATCTTAACTTGATGTAGCGTCAGTTCTTCTCGTTTTAATAGCGTTCCGTTGACCACTGCTACTGCATCCAAATCAAATCCACAGCTTGGAAACGGGGAAGGAAACGGATCATTTATAAGTCTGCCTTTGCTATCTCGCGTGCCAAAACTATCGTTTACACTGCCTATCACATCTATCAGTCTTACATAATTTATTTGGTTTAATCCGATTTCTTGCAAATCGAATAAGGTGCCATAAGGCGCTTGATGCTTGCCAGCTAGGTTATAGATTTTTTCAGGTTCTATATAGCCGAAATTATCGGTTTGGAAACCTGTATCGGTAAGGCTCTCACTAGGAAAACGAATAAAATTTACGCCGTCTTCGCTCACTTCAACATGGGCTAACTCTAGGTAGTAACTCAAACCTACTTTAAAACCATTTTCAAAAACAGCAAAATCAAATCCTTCATTATTTAGTATCGGATTATCAAACGAAAGTGTAATCACACCGCCATCACCCAAGCTTACTATATCTCCATTAAAAGGACCCAACGCACTTGATACATCACCTACCGTTGGTTTGCCCAGCGCGGTGTCATTTACTTGAAGATAACCGAGTTGTAGCACAGCTCCACTTGCCCAAGCAACAATGCTATTGGCATCTTTGTGCACAGACCTACTACCGGGCTCACCTCCAGCAGGATCAAATTGCGCAAAACCCAATGTGCCAGAGAATAAAAATGCTAGTGCAATGATTCTCATTGTTTTATAAATTTCTTGGTGGCTATTCCTTTTTCTGTTTGCACGCGCACAACGTAAATACCCGGAACAAGGTTTTGGGTATTTAGATCAACTCGTTTAGTAGAGATTTGACTACTTGCTAGATCTAATTGTTTTCCATCCAAGCTAAAAACGGCAACAGTTTCGATTCTATCGTCCGCCATTATGCTCATGTCACTCAACACTGGATTAGGATAAAGTTGGACGTTCGCTTTTTCCTCCCTATTTTCTATTCCAACAATGAGTTGCCATAGTTGCATACAGAAATATGCTGGCGTATTCATACCAAAGAAACCAACGTCACTGGATTGCAATTCAAACGTAATCTTATCACAAGGTCTAATTTCTGCATATTCCCACTCTTTTAAAATAAAGTCCTTAGTATTATCCGAAAATCTGAAATCTGCTAGATAGACGGTGTCCTGAAACACCACTTCATTTTTGTTATTTACGCTATTGATTAAAAGCCTAAAATAATCAGGATCATTGCCATCCAAACCTCCAAACTTTTTACTGAAGGAACTTCCGTTTACCATATCCAAATAAGCATAAGTAGCATTGGTAATTCCAAACTGAACTGCGGTGGGTATTCTTGTAAGACCATAAATATTTTCTTCAAACCCATTAAGTTTGTAAGGCGTTCTTATTTCATTAGTAATACCACTATTCACAAAATGGAAATTATGGTTTATCCAATTCCCTGTAGAATACATCATCGGCGTTACAGATGAATATTGATTTTCATATCCTGCAGTAGTATCGTCATATTGCGTACTTATGCTCCAACCTTCCCATGATTGCCAATCGGCATTGTAGGTATTAGGATAGAACAAATGACTTACCTTAAATCCTCCGGCACCGTCTGCACCATTATCATACGTATCCTCAGGAAGTGCCGGAAAATCTATACCATCCGCATAAAAATCTGAAATACTATTAAAATCATCCATCCCAAAATAAGCAGGCGTGTTCATACCAAATTGACCTACATCAGAGCTCTCATAACTAAACGATATACTATCTACTAAAACGTCGTTGAGGCCATCATTATTAAAATCAACATACGTCCAATCATCCAAAATATAATCTTTTGAATTATCTGCATTTCTAAAATCTGCAAGATAAAAATCAACTGAACTCACTTCACTTCCAGATAAAAAGCCTTTAATAATGAGTTTAAAGTAGTCTGCGTCATTGCCTGAAACTCCCCCAAATTGCTTACTAAAGCCACTACCATTTTTCATATCGTAATAGGCATAGGTAGTATTGGTGAAATAAGCTCCAGAAATCTCCCCCGCAGAGTCTAATTTGATGTAGGCTCCGTTTCCGGTAGATATCATATAATTAGAGGTATAACTAACGCCATGACCTGGAATTGCGCTAAATTGATTTTCATATCCGGCAGTGGTAGCATCCATTCTATTACTCAACGCCCAACCACTCCAGCTAGCCCAAGTAGTGTCATATTCATTATTAAAAAAACGACCATAATGGGTAAAGCCACCACTTCTATCGGCACCATTATTAAAGGTATCTGACTGGGTTAAAGGCAAATTATCAAACGTAGAATACACACGCGTATGGGGAAACTGCGCAAAAGTGAACGAGGCTGCAATAATTGCAAGTAAGGTTATTATTTTTCTTTCCATGATTTTAGGGGTATAGTATAATTGATGTTTATTTTAAGCGTTCTACCTGGCAGCGGCGTTCTTGGCTGCGTGTAATACGGCGTATTGAGCATATTGGACGAGAACAATCCTATTCTCCACTGGTGCAATTGGTAATATCCGCCTGCCTCTGTCAAGAAATAGGGATCAAGACTTGCCGAATTATCGCTTGTGTAGAAAGTAGCACTTACAAATTGCTCATTGATGTGTAATCCGAAGTTAGATCGCTGAAAACTCAACATTAGGTTAGATGTAAGCTGTGGCGTAAATAGTATTTGCATACCGTGTCTTGCGTCAGTCTTATTATCCAAATAATACGTCGACTTGGTCCAATTCACGTTAGACATTAAGGCAAAGGTACTGCGATGTATCACCTTGCGGTAGGTTACGTTTAAAACGAATCCCCTGCTTATGACCGATTGAATATTTTCAGGTTTAATTTCAGGATAACCACTCCAGTTTATCCAGTTTTGAAAAACACCCAAAAATGGATTTAATTTAATGATTAGTGCATAGGGATTATATCGTAACTCCAAATCTGCTTTGTATCCTTTCTCTGGTTTTAAATCAGGATTACCTAATGCATAACCAGGTTGATACCAAAACAGCTCGTTGAGTGTAGGGAGTCTAACTACTTTATTCAGACTAAACCCGATATGTCGAGCGTCTGAAGACCCCAACTTACCGCTCAAACCTCCGGTGTAGTATATTTTTTGGGCATTGGTCAATACTTGCTGATGAGCTGATAGCGATATTTTCTTAAGTTGTTTAGAGAATTCACTTGCCAGTCGTAACCTATTCCATTGCGCATTATTCGTGATTACCGCTGAAGTGTAGTAAGCATTTTCATTTCCCAGCACCAGTTTTAACACCGTTTTGTCACCCCATTTTTTAATGCCTGAAGCCGTAGTATTGATATTTATAACATCGCTAAGGTATGATTCCTTTCGTTTATCGTCATGGTAGTTAATCTGCTCTTTCCAGAGTTGATTGTGCACGATTACCTCCCAGTTTTTGGCTAGATTCTGCCTAAAACCATTGGTCATCATTAGATTTAAATCTTCTTGACGGCTAAAGTTAACTTCTCCAATGCGCGGCGGCATAGCCCTGTCAGATACCTGAAGATAAATAGTATTCTCCCAAGTACCTTTTTGGTTAAGATGAAGCGATACCGACTGCATCAAACTTATTTTTTTATAGTCTGTATTCGCTTGAAAACTATCCATACCATAATGATTTAGGTTAACTCTGTTGGGAGATTCCGCAGCCAAAGCCGAAACACGGTATACCCATTGTTTGGTGTGATTGGCATATAACGCAGATAAAATTTTGTCTTGTTGACTACTAACCTCCGCGGTAACTTTTAGTTGGGGTAAGGAAGAATTGGTTTTGAGCGACAGTGCACTACCCATATTTTGTGCACCATTTTGATCGTAATCACTGGCACCGATGGATACTTGATCAAAGTGAATAGCATCAATTAAACTCAAATCCATAATACCGTTCATGCTACTTTGCATATTTGCTCCATTGATAACCAGCGGGCTTTGCATGCTACCTAATCCTTTGTAGGACAATGTATTAAGGCCAGAAGCACCATTACTTCTTATGTAAATACCGGTATTTCGTTGCAGCATTTGACCCATATTTTGACTTGGGTTTGATTTGGAGATTTGTGTAAAAAGGAGACCGCTGGTATATTCGGGAGATATCCGCAATGCAAGCGTGCTTACACTTACGGAGTCCAATTGCTCTATTTTTAGACTATCTAAAGCAACCTGAGCAACGCAGAGTGTGCTCGAGACCATGAACGATATGACAGCAAGTGCTGTGCGCATTTTTTGATTTTTTCTTTTTTAAAAAAAATCAACAACTATGGAATACATATAAAAGTCAGTATACAAAACTGCTGGCTCTTATTGCTTTTCTTCCCGAAAGCCATTGAGTAAAATGCTTTTAGTAGGTCTTCTGACTTCGTTCCTGGATTGGCTTCCTTCCCATTCTTTTGTGTGAACAGTGGTTTTTAGATTTACCAATCTTTAATGCGGAACATTACAGCTGCGGGTACAGTGGAGGAATTACGCCTCGCTTCCCTTAACTAAATGCACTGCGAAAGTAGTCGAATAAGCAGTTGCTGAAAGACACAATATATGAACATTTTTAGTTAACTGTATAAACAATATATTTGCGCCCTAATGGCAACAACACAAGATTTATCAAGAGGAATGTTTTTACGCTACAACGGTCAATTATGCCAAGTAGTAGATTACCAGCACACCATGCCTGGCAAGGGTGGAGCTTTCTATCAGGTAAAAATGAAAAATGCAATTACTGGCAAATCAATAGAAAACAGATACAGAAGCGGTGAAAACATCGATGACGTGCGTGTTGATTTAATTGAAATGCAATACCTATACAAAGAAGGACCTAACTTAGTCCTTATGAACATGGAATCCTTCGAGCAAGTAACAATTCCTGAATCTATGATGGGAGATCAAATGAAATTTCTCAAAGAAGAAATGATGCTGGGCGTATATTTTGATGAAGGAAATCCCATTATGGCAGATGCTCCAAATCACGTTGTATTAGAAATCACCTACTCAGAACCTGGATTAAAAGGAGATACGGCAAATAACCCACTCAAGCCTGCGACTTTGGAAACTGGCGCAATCGTAAGTGTTCCGTTATTCGTAAATACCGGAGAAAAAATAAAAGTAGATACACGTACGGGGGAGTATGTAGAAAGAGCGAGATAATCGACACACTACTTAAAAAAAATGCTGACATTTTAGAGTGTCAGCATTTTTTTTGGGCAATTAGTTGGTGGACTATATCATTTGTATAACGATGTATATAAGTAACACTAATAATGCTAAACCGACTAAGCTTACCAGTAATCCGCCAAATTTAGAAAATAGCGCTAAAATGAGTAACACCAACAAAATAATCGCTATGATATAAAGTACATTTCCTACGTCACTGCCTTTACTTATTTGTTGAGATTCTATTTTTTTGGCAAACTGATCGTTCATCTTTTTCAACTGTTTTAATGGCTTCTGGCTAAGCAATGCTTTAGGCAAACCCGCTTTATGTTTTACTGGCACTACCTGTAATTCAGCATCTGCGTTTTTGGCCAACAACCTAGATTCATTTACTTTAGTCTGCGGCAAATTAATCGTTGAGACCTTTTCGACGAAACCTTGTCCACTTGGTTCAGTTGAATTTAAGTCGTTTAAAACTACATTTTGTGTTTTTGAATTCTCCACCTGTTGTTTTAGGTGGATATCCTTTACAGGCGAGTGTACAATGTGTTTCACCTTAGTGCTTCTTGTTAGGGATCCATACCTTGCTTTTGAACAAGAACTTGATATTAAAACACCCAGCACAACTAGGCTCAAAATCGATTTACTTAATTTCATGTGTATGTTTTTTTATGTTTTCCAAAGGTAGTGAATGTTTGCTCATGAGCCTATAAACATTACTTAAATTAAGTGAACCATATTTTTTTAAATTATCGAAATGTAAAACTTGTATAGCTCCATTACAGTCTCTTCCATTTATTCGTTTACTTTGCACCAGCAAAATTAAGATGCAAGTATATTTAGATAACGCTGCTACCACTCCTATGGATGTACACGTCATTGAGAAAATGACCCAAGTAATGCACGAATGTTATGGTAACGCTTCTGCAATACATTCTCAAGGCAGAAAAGCGAGAGCAGTAGTAGAAATAGCTCGTAAGGACATTGCTAAATTGCTTAACTGCGCTAGCAATGAATTAATATTTACAGGCAGTGGTACCGAAGCCGATAATATGGCTTTGCGATGTGCTGTAAATGATTTAGATGTAAAGCACATCATAACCAGTGAGATAGAACACAAAGCAGTAATAGACACCGCTAAGGAATTAAAAAACAAAGGAAAAGTAGAGCTTCACTTTGTAAAGCTAGACCAATATGGACGCGCAGATTTGGATGACTTACAAAAACTTGCGTCTCTTTACCCCAACAGCTTAATTTCTCTTATGCACGCCAACAATGAGCTAGGAACATTAAATGACCTGCCTGCAATTAGCAAAATAGCACGCGCTAACCACTGTTATTTTCATACAGATACGGTGCAGACCATCGGTCACTACACGATTGATTTACAAGAATTGGACATTGATTTTCTAGCTTGTTCTGCTCATAAGTTTCATGGACCTAAAGGAGTTGGGTTTCTATACAAGAACAAATCGTTAAGAATACGCCCCATCGTAACCGGCGGCGGACAAGAGAGTTCTATGCGCGCTGGTACAGAAAATGTGACCGGTATCGCTGGACTAGCCAAAGCACTTGAAGTTGCTTACAAGAATATTGACGTAAAGATAGAAACCGTTTACCGCCTCAAAGCGTATTTTATGGAAGAACTTCTTACTCAAATACCTGGTGTGTGTTTTAATGGCGACACTAGTCAAGATGGAGGATTATATACCGTTCTAAATGTATCCTTGCCTCCTACGGATAATGCCTCAACGTTACTTTTTCAATTGGATATGAATGGTATTTGTGCTAGTGGTGGTTCTGCGTGTAACAGTGGCGCTGTAAACGAAAGTCATGTATTAAATGGGATAAAGCATCCTGGAGAAAGATCTGCTGTTCGTTTTTCATTTAGTAAGTTTACATCCAAAGAGGAAATTGACTTTGCCGTAATCACGTTGAAAGAACTGTTGTAGTTCTATGCTACTTTAGTTACGTATTGTTAATGTCATAAGTAACACATTCGCAGCATGATAAAAGTAAAACAAGTAATCCTTACCGCCTTGATGGCAATTACGCTTGCTGCATGTGGCCAGTCTAGTAATGTTAAAACATTAAAACAAGACGAGCTAAACGCTAAAGCGACTGAAAAAAACGTAGTTGTAATTGATGTGCGAACTCCAAGTGAAATCCAAGAAGGTTTCATTCCACAAGCAACTGCTTTTGTTGATTATACATCAGCATCTTTTCAAACGGAAGTTCAAAAATTAGATACATCAAAAACCTATGTTGTTTACTGCAGAAGCGGTGGCAGAAGTGCAAAAGCAGCATCTTTTATGGCAAGTCATGGTTTCTCCAATGTATACAACCTAGAAGGTGGTATAAATAACTACAACGGAACATTAAAACAGCAGTAATACATTGAAGTTTTCTGCGCTTACACCTACACTCAAAGGCATTTTTCTAGCCATAAGTATAGCACTAGTAGCTATACTTATGGCTAATTGGTCGGGTGTAAATAGTATTCTGCTGTCACTCATTGTTGGTGTTATAGTAGGGAACACGCTAGCGCTTTCAGATACATTTGATCCAGGTGTAAAAGTAGTAAGTGGCTTATTTTTAGAAATAGCCATTGTACTAATGGCCTTTGGCATTGACTACGGCAGTTTTTTAAAGCTAGGCTGGCAAACTATACTCATTATTATTATCACCATTGTTATAGTGCTTTGGGCTACGCTATTTTTAAGTAAAAAGATGTCATGCCCGAGCAGCGCTGGACTATTGGTGGGTTTTGGTACCGCTATTTGTGGTTCTGCAGCTATTGCTGCATTAGCGCCAAGTGTTAGCCGAGATAAAAGCGACATGGGAATCGCAATGGCAGTGGTCAATTTATATGGCTTGTTGGGTATGATTGTTATTCCTTTTTTAACTACAGGTTGGCTTACCGATATACAAAATAGTTTGTTACTAGGCGCTAGCCTTCATTCGGTAGGAAATGTAGCAGGAGCAGGATTTGCCATGAGTGAGTCTATTGGCGAAATGGCCGTAACCATCAAACTGGGAAGGGTAGCGATGCTCACTCCTGCCCTATTGATTTTTGGATATTTTACGTCTACTACGGATGATTCTGGGATAAAAACAAAACTTCGTTTACCTTGGTATTTAATCACTTTTATCGCTGTTTCCATACTGGGCACTTTTATCCATTTTTCTCCTGATGTATTAAGCTATACAAAGCACGGGAGTAACCTTTTATTGGCTATAGCTATGGCAGGTATTGGCTTGAAAGTCAGTTTTAAAACCTTATTCTCTTCAGGAAAAAAAGGATTGGTTTTTGGTGCTATTCTATTTGGAGCTCAATTATTGATTATCTTATTTCTTATTTGGGTCTTTAACATTTAGGTAGTCACTCTTCCCTAGTTACACATTCACAAAGCAGTTTTTAGCTAAATTTTGCGATACTTGTAGGATGAAATACATTCTTGCATTGTCGTTATTCATCAGTTGCACTAATCCAGTACAAAATCCTAGTAAATCTGACCTAGTTAACAGTCTTAACTCGCTTATGAATAAGTGGCATAAGGACGCAGCCGAGTCAAATCTTGATGGCTATATTGGATTTATGGACAGCACGTGCCGCTACATTGGAACTGATGCTACGGAAAACTGGAAACGCGATGAATTTGCCTCATTTTGTAAACCGTATTTCGACAAAAAAACAACGTGGGATTTTAAAACAGTGCATCGCACTATTCAGCTTAACACAGAAAATAATACCGCATGGTTTTATGAGATTCTAGATACGCATATGGGCACTTGCCGAGGCTCTGGTACCCTAGAAAACAGTAATGGCGAATGGAAATTAATGCAATACGTTTTATCGGTTGCTATTCCTAACGAGAGCATGAACGCCGTAAAAGATGCCAAACACAATGCCGATTCGGTTTACATCTCGAGACGCTAAACCCTAAAGACAGCAATCTAACACCTAGAAAAGTGACCAATATGCCTAATCTCGAAGGCATATCTGTCAAAGAGCCGTAAATTCCTGATAATTATACAGTTTTAACTAAATAATTATCATTTTGTTATCAAAAAACTAGCTCTGTAAAGTCTGTAAAGATACCTTTGCGCCGGATGAAAGTCAAAAACCTACGATGGGGACCAAGCGGGCCTAGATCATTACCCAAAGGACATAATTCTTGGTTATCCTATTGGACCACAAATTACGGCAGAACCGTTACGGTATGCAAAAATAAAAATTGCGATAACCCCTCTAGCGTTGGAGGTCACGTACTCCCTCCTGACGGTAAACGAAGCAACAATTGGTACATTGTACCTTTGTGTGATGAATGTAATTCTGAACAAAACAGACACGAATTTGAGGTTGAGCCTAGACATTTGGTGATTATTAGTAGCCAACTTTCTTAACTTACATCGTTCGGATTAAAGTGACAATTTAAAGTATAAGCACTTTATCTTCGCACTTCTGAAAGACCTTCTGCTCATAACGCCTCCTTTTACACAGCTAAATACACCTTATCCGGCTACTGCGTATCTCAAAGGTTTTCTTAATACGAAAGGAATATCTGCCTTTCAAATGGACTTAGGTATTGAAGTAATCTTAGCTCTATTTTCCAAGAAAGGACTACAAGACATTTTTGACTTTGCAGAACACCAACAAAGCATAGAGAGTGAAAATGCAAAACGCATATTTGCTTTACAAGGCAAGTATATTCATACCATTGATTCGGTAATTTCCTTTTTACAAGGACACAACCCTACCTTAGCTCGTCAAATATGCACCGAAAACTACTTGCCAGAAGCGAGTCGGTTTATAGAAAACGACTATATGGAATGGGCCTTTGGAAATATGGGAATGGCAGATAAAGCCAAACACCTTGCCACCCTATATATCGAAGATTTAACTGATTTTATACAAGAAAGTGTAGATGCTAATTTTGGGGTTAGTAGATATGCAGAACAACTGGGCAAAAGCGCTAATTCATTTGACGAATTGCACGAAGAACTCCGCTCTGAGCTTTCGTATATTGATAAGATTTCGCTCGGTATATTGGCACAACAAGTGGCAGAGCACCAACCCAAATTGGTATGCATCTCTGCTCCTTTTCCAGGCAATTTATTTAGTGCGTTTCGCTGTGCGCAGTATATTAAAGAAGCTTATCCAAGCATAAAAATAGCGATGGGTGGCGGATTTGCTAATACTGAATTGCGAAGCTTAAACGAGCCCAAGGTTTTTGATTATTTTGATTTCATTACGCTTGACGATGGCGAATTACCCATAGAACTGCTGCACTCCTTTGTAACATCTAATAGTGAGACTAAAGACTTTCTTTTCAAACGTACTTTTTTGAGAGAAAGCGACAAAGTACTTTACAATAACTTTTCGCTGCGTAAAGATTACAAGCAAGCAGAACTGGGCACACCCGACTACTCTGACTTATTGCTTACGCACTACATTAGCGTAATAGAAGTTGCTAATCCGATGCACAGCTTATGGAGTGATGGCCGCTGGAATAAGCTTACGATGGCTCACGGATGCTATTGGGGTAAGTGCACTTTTTGCGATATTTCATTAGACTACATTGGTCAATACGAACCTATCGCTGCCTCTATTTTGGTAGACCGAATGGAAGCGATACTAGCGCAAACCAATGAACGTGGTTTCCATTTTGTAGATGAAGCAGCTCCGCCGGCACTTATGCGTGAAGTAGCGTTGGAAATTCTGAAAAGAAACCTAGATGTAACCTGGTGGACCAATATCCGCTTTGAAAAAAACTTTACAAGAGACCTTTGCGTGCTGCTCAAAGCCAGTGGATGTATAGCGGTTTCTGGGGGTTTAGAAGTGGCATCCAATAGACTGCTTAAACTTATAGACAAAGGCGTTACGGTAGAGCAAGTAGCCCAAGTTACCCGCCATTTTACAGAAACAGGTATTATGGTGCACGCTTACTTGATGTATGGTTACCCCACACAAACGGTTCAAGAAACGATTGACAGTCTGGAGATGGTAAGACAGCTTTTTGAAGCTGAAGTAATTCAATCAGGATTTTGGCATCAGTTTGCGCTCACCGCGCATAGTCCAGTTGGCTTAAATCCTGATGCATATGGAATTACACCTCATTTAGAAAAAATAAGCTTTGCCAACAACGATGTGCAATTTACCGACAGTACCGGTATAAATCACAACGCCTTTAGCTTCGGACTTAAAAAATCGCTGTACAATTACATGCACGGCATTTGTTTTGACACGCCCTTGCGCGAATGGTTTGATGCTGAAGAGTTTGAATTTGATTTACCCGCGACTACTATCCCTGCTGATTTTATACTAAAGAGCCTTAATTCAGAAGAAGAAAAAATTCCTCGCCTAACCGATAAATTAGTTTGGATAGGTAACGCACCTGCAGTAGAAAACGGAGAAGATTTTATAGCCATAACGCTTCATAGTAAGAAGGCAACTGAGACCTTAGAACTGGATACCGAACTTGGGGAGTGGCTAGTCTCATGGCTGTCTGCTATGCACTACTCCGCACAAAAGATAACTACTTTTAAGCAATTGAAGGACTCTTTCGAAAAAGACTATGACGACATAGAGGCATTATGGTTTAGTGAGGAGATGGATGTTGTGAGGGATATGGGATTGTTGGTGTTGTAATAAGATCCAATTAAAAATCTTATTGTTGGGTATTGAAACGAATTCACCTTACTTAATGTTATAATTTACTTGGTTGGGAGCAACCCTCCTGAGCCAAGGCCTCGGTGGAATGTTAAAGTAAACCAAAAATATAGAAGTGGTGAAATAATTAAAACTGATTCTTCAATTATTGAGTATGGTAAGTACCGAAACTTCAATCTGTTTTATGAAATCACAAAGAATGACGACACTTTAACATTTATATCATCTACCACCATTACAGAGAGCATTGAAAAAAATATAAACACAAATGGCTTTCAAATGAATCTTGCGTTATTAAGTATAAGGGATAGCACCTACTTGCACACTCCGTTCGGTATGGAGAAGATAATTACTATATATACGAAAACTGCAGGTATCTATGACGCTACTGCAACGACATACTTTTTGACTTCTGGTCTACCAATTCTATACAGTTGGGACAGCTGGGCTAGATATTTCACATACTCACATACTAAAAACAAGACCAGGCTATTATTGAAGCACTGGAAAAAGATACAACAGGCTTTTTTCATTTAAGGAAACCACCTCTGCCAGTTCCTCCGGGAAACGAATAAAATTTTTGAGTTTGTGTTTGATACTTGAGTTTGAACTTACAACAACTCCCACTCAAAAGTAGGATGACCAGATTGACCTGCGGTGTTGTAGAAATTCACAAAACGTAGTTTAAATCGGTATCCAGCATTACTCATCACCAGGTACGTTCTATTATCGACAATTTCATAAGCATTTTTGGGTCTGTTAAAATTTTTCCAATCCCACCCAATAACGTCTTTCTTCTCCATCAGTCTGATAAGATCAAACTCATCTTGCTTCACATCTGCAAATGCCTCATTCACCGCATACGCAAGGGTACGACTTTGAATGGTACCGTATATTAAATAATCTTCTGTGATATTATCTACAGTAACCAAGTCTGTGTACTTCCCAAAAGCTAAGTCATACTCCAACTCGGCAGGTAGGTCTAATGTCTTTTTTTCTCTGAGGTTATAGTAAAACGATGTGCTGCTTATCTCCTCAACTGACTCAAAATTTGACCCCAATGCATTGTACCAAATCTTCATTCCATTTGGCGTTCTTTCAAATTTAACACTCGTGAGACCCATAGTATTGCCGGCATTATCAATGCCATAATCGACAACATAAATCTGATTTTCGGCAAGTTCCCACTGACTTAAGCCAAGGTCATTATCATAGGTTAAAAATCTAAATTGTAGACCAACGGTATCTTCCAGTTTAGCCCAAGTCTCGTTAAACAACGCAACGCGCATACTTCGGAAATAGTTGAGACGAATAACGTCTTCATCTATATAAAAATCCCAATCCAACGGACTAGCCTCTGCTATTACTTCTGCCTTATCCAACGAATAAAAGGCAACCGTATTTTTATACGGTCCAGCATCAAGCGACACTGATTTATTTAACCGTATAATCGGTTCTATCGCATCTTCTTTTGGAAAACATGCTGCCATAAACAGCAGCGATAAAAAACTAATCTTTTTTAAATAGCTCATAACGTACATTGATAAAATAGGTTCTGCCTGGACTTACCGAAATAAAAGTAGTGCTCGGTGTATGGGCACCTACTTCGGTGGTATTTGCATTGATATTGATAACACCAAGTATATTTCTAGCTCCGAGCGTTAATCTCAGTTTCTTATTCATAAACGACTTATTTAAAGTGAAATCAAGCATAGAATAGGCGTCTTGTTGTTGAACATTAATATTGGCACTATCGGTATTGCTGAACACCCTAGAGATTCTACCAAAATAATTATAAAAGAGGTTCACAGAAAGATTTTGTTTTTTCCAGGAATAGGTTGGGTTAACAACCACCTGCGGAGAAAAGAAGAATTCCTTTTTACTTCCATCTACACCATTGTAAATACCCGTATAATTAAACGAGCCATTTAGTCCAAAATCTTTGTACAAAATCTTCTGACTGAGGTCACCTCCTACCGATTGAAAGGTGCCGATATTTCCATATTTAGCTTGTATCGGACCCGTTACAATAAGTTCTATTTTATTGGCAATGTTATTGTAAAAACCGTCTACGGTAGTACTAAAATGCGCATCGCCTTTTTTTAGGTACTTGGTGTAAGATCCAGTAAATGAATGAGAGGTTTCTGAATTTAATGTGCTATCTCCAAACACCTCGTGTCGGCTATCATTAAAATCTAGGTATAACTCTTTGAGCGAAGGAGCTCTAAATCCTTTTCCATACGAGAACTTGATAAGCTGAGCGTTTTTTAAATCAAACTTGGTTTGCAACGAATAAAGCAATGGCGATTGAAATGCAGAATTGTAGGCATAGCGTACACCTCCACGCGCTAAGAAATTCTTGGATATTTGTTTCTCTGCACTAGCAAATAAAGCCGCATCGAGTTGCTCTTGTTGGTTATTTTTTATTCTGTTACCAGTACCCACTTCATAATTACCATCAAATCCCAAGAGGGTTTCTATACCAAGTGTTCTAGCTTTATTCAGACCATAAATTGTTCTAAAAACAGAAGCATTAAAGGTTTGTGTATCTTGTTCTTCGTAGCCTTGTACCAATTCTTGCTCGAGAGTTACTAGACTTTTATAGTACTTATTCTTAACCCTTTTAAAATTATTATTCCCTAGAATCATTTGAATGGAAGAGCCATGATCCCCTCCTATTTTATTTTGGTAGCTCAAGCTGTTATCAAACCGTTTGTTCGTGTACCATTGGTCGATAGCCGCCTCCTTATAGGGCAATAGTGGCGCTCCTCTGTCTAGCAGCTTAGAATGAAGTAATTCGCTACGAACATTGATGATAGCATTTTTGTGGGTATAGCTATACTGCATTCTTCCCGTATATTGCTCTTTGGGTAACCAGTCAAATGTTCGGTCTGTGTTGTTAGCACTCCATCCCGTAAACATAGTCCTGCCTCCGCTTAAGGTGATAAAATTATTTTTAAACGATTTGGAAGCCGTAGCCGTTAGGGCGTATTGTCCATCGGTTTCGTGATTCGCATTTAGATTAAATCGGGGCTTTGAATTCGTATTATTCGTAACAATATTGATTGTTCCGGCCAGTGCATTACTTCCGTATATAACCGACATGGGACCTTTTATAATCTCTATTTGCTTGACATTTTCGAGGTTAAATTGCTCCAGGTCCAATTGATTAAACAAGCGACCGATTACCGGTACGCCGTCAATCAGTAGTTTCACATTATCGCCACCTATCCCCATCATGGTAAGCCCAGATGATCCGATAGCGTTATCTCTACTCAATCGTATGTTGTTTTCAAAAGTAAGTGCATCTCTTAGGTCTACTGCGCCTAGTTCTTCTATGCGTTTAGCATTTATTTTTGAAATATTAAGTACTGTTTTGCTTAAGTCTTTGTTAGAGTGAATATCTGTTACAATAACCTCTTTGAGTTTTGCCGTATCGTAAGAACTCGTTATACTACTGATTTGTCCCCACGAAAGCGCAGGGACAACCAGTAAAAATAGTATTATAAATAGTTGCTTATTCAAAGATTACTCTTTGGGTATTGCTTGTAGTAGAAGTACTTAACTGTAAAAAATAAATTCCTTTGGCAAAGTCTGACGTTGGAATCGTTTTAGCGGTAAATGCACTCAAATTATCTGTAAGAATTACTGATCCTTGCGCATTTATCAGTGTAGCTGTAAGTGATTCGTTCTCGTTGTTTCTAATCGTCAATGCATTGCTTGCTGGATTAGGATAAACCTGCGTTTTCAACTGAACCATATTTTTGGTGCTCGCAGATTCTCTGATCAATTTAGTATTGAAACTAAAATTAGCAGTACCAACGGTAAAGTCTGTAAACCACAGTTTCCAAACAGCGCCATTTGCTGTTCTTATAAAATAGGTTCTATCAGGAACCATTAGATAACTGGTAGATGCCATATCAAATGTTTTCCAATCCCATCCTATTTCGGTAATAGAAGAACTCCAAGATAAAGAAGCTGTATCATCACTGGTAGTTGCTATGCCGTCACGTTGAGCAACTTCGCAGCCAACATTCACTTTAACACCAGCTACGGGTTGGTATCTACTGTTAGGTCCAGCTTGCACAAACGTGATATACTTGGTAAACAACAAATCCCAATCTTTCTTATTTGGATTTGTAGATATAGGTGCTGAAGCGTTATTTACGGTAATCAAGTGAAAGTGTTTATTCTTGAAGGCCATTTTATTGAAGGTATAGGTCATTTCAGAGGAGCCACTTATTTTAGCCATTCTAACGGCAAAATCGCCATTGGCTTTCATAGCAGGCACCATAACTTTCCATAGTTCACCTAAGGTGTTTTTCAGAATAAAAATACGATTACCTACAATGTCATGTGAGGTACTATTGTACACACCCCATCCGTAATCCGGATGATTGGTACCTTGATTCGCAAATGCGCCCGAAGCCCAGGTAGTTTCTGAGTTGTAAATTTTTGTCCATTTCATACCTGTTGTGTCCAACGTACTCCATTTACTTGTATCTGCTCCAAAAAGATAAAGTTCAGTTCCTCCGTTTTCATTAATAATGATACTTGCACCTTGTGGATCTGTGGTTAAACCTATATCCCACGTGCTTCTGGCAACTGCCGCTTTACTTTGTGTTTCAAAATCATAATACACATCATTTACACCTCCTGCCGTTGCTACCACGTCTTCTGTCTGAGCAAATGTGGTAATGCTTAGCAAAAGAAAAATACTTGAAATTATTTTGTTCATCTCTGTTTTATTTTATA
>CAMDCQ010000015.1 GCA_945890595.1 Chitinophaga pinensis | reverse complement strand
TGTTAGGAGGATTGGTTTCGTTTGTTTAATGCTACTTTTTTTCAGAAAGTCTCTTGCTTTTGTTGGGTTATAGAGCGATTCGGATGCTTTACGATACGAAGGGAGTCCGTTCGGTGAAAATCCTCCATCAGCAGGTTTGCCTACGTTGTTTCGCAAATAGGTAATCATAGCTTGACGGTCAATAGCATAGCTTATGGCTTTTCTAAAGTAGAGATTATGTACAGGAGAATTTTCATTTTCTACATTAAAGCCTAGATACTCGGTGTTTAGATATGGGCTCTTAATTAAGGTAAATTCTTTGGCATATTTGGATTGTAAGTCGCCCGTGGCATTTAAGATTTCATCCTTAAACGAACTCTCTAAGCCGGTAAATAGGTCTAATTTTCCTTGCGAAAATTCTAAAAGTTCTGTTTGCTTACTTTGTATAAAAGAGATGGAAATAGCTTCTAATTTTGGGATAGGGTCACTCTGGCTCGATTCAAAATAATTCTCATTTTTTAGAAAGTTAAGCTTTATGCCATCGTGCCAGTTCGCAAAACGAAAAGGACCGGTTCCAACAGGGTGCTTACCAAAATCTAATCCATAGTGTTCCACAGCTTCTTGCGGAACGACGTAACAATAGGCCATAGTTAAAAGACTCAAAAGGGGAGTAAAGGGCTTCTTGAGGTTTATTTGAAGAGTGGAATCATTTAAAGCAACGAAGGGATTAGATTCGGCTACGATTCCATTGAATATCCACGCTCCATCCGATGCCGTTTTTGGGCTTATTAATCTGGTGAAGGAGTATACAAAATCTTTTGCTACAACGGCTCTTTTGGTGCTGCCAAAAATAGGGTCGTTGTGGAAAAGTACATCATTTCGTAGTATAAAGGTGTATGTTTTTGAATCGCTTGAAACGGACCATTTTTTAGCTATTGCAGGGGCTAGATTTAAGTCCTTGTCTAGTTGGAGTAGGCCGTTAAATAGCTGATTAACAGCTCTTATATTTTCTTGGGTTCTTGCAAAAGCTGGATCTAATGAGGTGATTCCTGTAGGACTATTGAATCGAATTGTCTGGCGATTTTGCGAATCAGGAGCAGAGTGACAAGAAATCAACATAAAACCTATGTGAATAACTATGAAAAACCTGTTAATTACACCGAGTAGAATCGGGGTAGATTTGAATTCTAAAGTTTGATAACGGTGCGACCACAGATTACGTATTACGGACATTCTTGCTTCTCTATACTAGTAGGGGGTAAAAATATACTGTTTGATCCATTTATTACGCCAAATCCCAAGGCTAATATGGTCGATGTTTCCACAATTATGCCAGATTTTATCTGCATATCGCATGGTCACGGTGACCATGTAGCAGATGCAGTGCGTATTGCCAAGCAAAGTAATGCACAGGTACTAGGTGCCTACGAAATTACGGAATGGCTTTCTAGTCAAGGTGTTGTCAATTGTATTCCTATGAATATCGGAGGAACGATAAACTTAGGCTTTTGTACTATTCAAATGGTGAAAGCAGAACATAGCAGCTCATTTCCGGATGGTTCCTATGCGGGAAATGCAGCAGGTTTTGTGGTTAATAGTAGTGAAGCTACTTTTTATTATGCTGGAGATACCGCTCTTACCTTGGATATGCAACTCATACCTTTGAACGCTAAGTTAGACTTCGCATTTTTACCCATTGGAGATAACTTTACGATGGGGATAAAAGATGCTGCTAGAGCAGCAAAGTTGGTTCAGTGTAAAAAAGTGGTAGGAATGCATTTTGATACATTTTTACCCATAGAAATAAATCACAACGATGCCCTAGAGCATTTTGAAAGTGAGCAGTTACAACTCACACTTCCTTTAATAAACCAAACCTTTCAATTATAATACATAACATGTCAAAAATTATTTGCGTTGCAAACCAAAAAGGTGGGGTAGGTAAGACTACCACAGCCACTAATCTAGCACACAGCCTTGCTATCTTAGAAAACAAAGTATTGCTTGTTGACGCTGATCCTCAGGCGAATACTACTTCACATCTTGGGTTTGACCCCAAAAATATCAGGTTAGGTTTATACGAACTGATGGTACAGGATATGGAGCCTTCAGACGCTATTTTAGATACTCAATACGAGTATCTAAAGCTACTACCCGCTAATATTGACCTGGTAGGTGCTGAAATAGAAATGATTGATTTACCTAATAGGGAAAAAATCATGGCTAAGCTATTTGCTAAAATTAGAGATAACTATGATTTTATTATTATTGACTGTTCACCATCACTTGGATTAATCACTACCAATGCGCTAGGAGCATCTGATTCGGTGGTGATACCTGTACAGTGTGAATATTTCGCATTGGAAGGACTTGGTAAGTTGCTCAATACCATCAAAATAATTCAACGTAGCATAAATACTAATCTAGAAATAGAGGGTTTATTACTTACAATGCATGACTCACGTTTACGATTATCAAACCAAGTGGTAGAAGAGGTTAAACTTCATTTCCAACAATTGGTTTTTGATACGATCATAAAAAGGAATACCACGTTAAGCGAAGCTCCCAGTTTTGGAGTTCCTGTCCTTGAATTTGATGCAACAGCTATCGGTAGCGTAGGATATTTAAACCTAGCCAGGGAAATTCTACAAAAAAATGGATTAACTAAAATTAGCGAAGAAGAAAGAATTATTCAATAAATGACCAAGAAAGTTTTAGGAAGAGGATTGAGTGCGTTGCTTGAAAACGCAGATACCGACATTACGGGGGTAGAACCCAAGGCGCTTCATAGTATTGCCGAAATAAAAATAAGTCAAATTATTGCGAATCCATTTCAACCTCGAACTGAGTTTGATGAGGAAGCATTAAATGAATTGTCAGAATCGATTAAAGTACACGGAATAATACAACCTATAACCGTGCGCAAAATAGGCTATGAAAAGTATGAATTAATAAGTGGTGAACGTAGAACCAGAGCTTCAATTCTTGCGGGCTTGAATGCCATACCTGCCTACATTAGACTTGCCAACGATCAGCAAATGCTGGAAATGGCGCTTATTGAAAACATTCAACGTGAAAATCTAAACTCTATAGAAGTAGCGCTATCGTACAAGCGTTTACTAGACGAGTGTGGACTAAAACAGGAGGAACTAGGGGAGAGGGTAGGAAAGAAGCGAACCACGGTTAATAATTATCTTAGATTATTAAAGTTGCCTGACGAAATACAAATGGCAATCAAAGAAGGACATCTAATGATGGGACACGCTAGAGCTCTAGTTAATGTAGAAAACTCAGAAAATCAGTTAGCTATTTTTAAAGCAGCAATCAATGGTAGCTTATCTGTGCGTCAAGTAGAAGAACTTGTTCGTACCGAAAAAGAAACGCCGACAGACACAGGAACGCATAGTAAGGCTGCAGCAAAATACTTTGATTTCACCCAGTTTCTTAAAGATAAAGCGAGTATCGAAAAAAAGTTTAATACCGATATACGTTTTAAGTCTCGTTCTAATGATAATGGGACCATCATCATAAGTTTTTCTTCTAAACAACAACTAGAAGAGATTCTTAGCAAAATGGTTTAATTACTTTTGTACCCCATGTTGCGGAGTTTTTTTGTAGGCAGTTTTCTTTGTTGTTTGGCTCACGCTACCTGTGCTCAGACGCCGTATCATCACGATTATTTTAATCAAAAGTTACTTAATTCAGCCACTCAAGGACAAAAAGATTCTGTAAAATGGGCAGAACCCAAAAAAGCTACCGTGCTTGCCCTTGTACTTCCTGGAGCAGGACAGATATACAATAAAAAATACTGGAAGGCAGGTGTGGTCTATGCTGGTTTTGGCGGCTTGATGTATATGTGGAAGTATAACACTGACAGTCTTAAAAAGTATCAGGATATCTATGTTTCGAAGTTAGATACGAGTAAGATAGATCTCGCACCCAAGAGGTCAGAAGCGTCTATAAAAAGTGATCGAGACTTTCATCGTAGATACAGAGATATTTCACTCTTAGGTTTTGTCGGGCTTTACGCCTTACAAGCTATAGATGCCAACGTAGATGCCCATCTAAAAGAATTTAAAGTAAATAAAGAATTGAGTTTGAAACTAACCCCCGAAATATACTCTACCAGGCATAATATGGGGTATTACAATGGTTTTACGCTCACGATGAAGTTTTAAACAAAAGAAAGAACATTAAAATTTAAAAGTAACATGCAACATATTTCAGTAATCGGTTCAGGAACCATGGGTAACGGAATTGCCCACGTATTTGCTCAAAACGGCTATAAGGTTTCGCTTATAGATATAAACCAAGTCGCGCTTGACAACGCACTGGCAACTATTGCCAAAAACTTAGACAGAATGGTGGCCAAAGAAAAAATAACGGAGGAAGATAAAACCTCAACCTTGGCTAATATCAGTACCCATACCGATATCGCAGATGGGGTAAAGTCTGCTGAATTAGTAGTAGAAGCCGCTACCGAGAATAAGGATCTTAAGTTCAAGATTTTTAGGGATATGGATACCTATGCACCTGCAGGCTGTATCCTCGCTTCAAATACGTCATCTATTAGCATTACAGAATTAGCTGCCCAAACCACTAGAGCAGATAAGGTAATCGGAATGCATTTTATGAATCCTGTACCCGTTATGTTATTGGTAGAAATAATCAATGGCTATAACACATCAAAAGAAGTTACCGCAACTATTGAGGATTTAAGTAAAAAAATAGGTAAGGTTCCTGCTATGGCTAACGACTATCCAGGCTTTATTGCGAATAGAATTTTAATGCCTATGATTAATGAAGCAATTTGGACACTTCATGAGGGAGTAGGAGAGGTTACCGAAATAGACACGGTTATGAAGTTAGGAATGGCACATTCAATGGGACCATTGCAATTAGCTGATTTTATAGGATTGGATGTATGTTTAGCAATCTTGCACGTGCTGCATGATGGTTTTGGTAATCCAAAATACGCACCTTGTCCGTTGTTGGTTAATATGGTAAATGCTGGAAAGAAGGGTGTGAAATCTGGTGAAGGTTTTTATTCTTGGACGCACGGTACCAAAGATTTAGTGGTGAGTGCCAGCTTCTCCTAGATACACTCGTAGTGTATGGCAAAAAAAAGCCGTCTTAATTTAAATTAAGACGGCTTTTTTTTATGTATGGTAAATAGAAATTTAAATCTTGGTAACTTTTACGGCGTTAAGCCCTTTCATGCCTTTTTCCAGTTCAAAACTTACTTTATCACCTTCCACTACATCATCAATAAGACCTTTGTAATGCACAAAGTAACTTTCGTTGGTTCCGATTTCTTTTATGAAACCAAACCCTTTTTCAGTATTAAAGAAATCAATCTTTCCTTGACGAGAGGTGTCCATGTCAAACTCTTCTTGTTTTGGAACGGAAGTAGCAATATCTCCTAATTCAAACTCTATTTTTTTGTCAGGATCTGGTGGAGTATCAGAAATGTTACCGTTCTCATCAATGTAAGCAATCATGTTGTCTAAGCCACCTCCTTTTGAGGACGCTTTACGCTCCATTCGCTTTTCATCCTTCTCTTTTTTCTTCTTTTGACGTTGTTTTTCTTTTTCTTTTTTAGAATAAGTTTCTTGTGATTTAGACATTAATTGTACCTGGATATTATTTGTTGTATACGAATGTAGCAATTAATTACCTATGAAATGGTGGTAGCCATTATTTATTCAGAATAAAAGCCATTATTTAACTGTTTTAAAGCTCTTCGCTACAGGTTTTAAAGGAGTACCTCAATTAAATGCTTAAATGGCTTTCATTTGTTTGGCGCAAGCCTACGCTAAAGTGTATTCTACTTTTGAACTCATGCAGAAAATGGAATGCCGTGTAACCTAGTAATGGCTTATTGATTTGGGTACACTTTTTCGCGTTTATAGTCTTCTAACTACCCAGGTTGGAATTATATTTCATTTGCGAATTATTGGTAAAAAAGTACCGATTAGAATCCTAAAAACCTCATATTTGCGCACATGAGAAGAATACTTATTGGCCTATTGGTAGCGTCATCACTACTTGGTTTTTCACAAGATAAACTCCTAACTATTCAAGATGCGATACGCGGATTTCAGTTATACCCTAAAGGCTTGTATGATGTGCAATGGTTGCCAGGTGGAAAGTGGTTTTCGCAACTAACTAATGCAGAGTCAGGTCAAACTATTGAGGTACAAGAAATTAGCGTGACCAAAGGCAGAAACATAAGTGTATCGCTAAGTGACATAAATGCTTCATTATCTAAAGACGTACAGTTAATAAGATTACCGCGAGCGAATTGGATTAGTGATAAAGAGTTTCAATTTATGGCTAATGGTCAAGGGTATGCATATCATATTGAAAAAAAATCGAATCGAGTTCTAGCCTATCAAAATAAGTTTAATGTGAATGATCCTCAACTTTTTAGTGATGGAACAGGGTATGTAGGAGAAACAGAAAATGGACTAGCTTTTGATTATAATGGAAATTCGGCAGAGATCAAGTCTGATATAGATGGTATAGTGATTGGTAAAACAGTACATCGCTCTGAATTTGGCATTTCAGGAGGATTATTTCTTTCTCCAAGTCATACGTTATTAGCTTATTACGAAATGGATGAAAGAATGGTAACCCAATATCCACTCTTCAAGCTGTCCGATACGCCGGCTACCACAAACATGATTAGATATCCAACAGCTGGTGCAAAGAGTCATCACGTAGTGGTTAAAATTAAAGATTTACGCAATGGAAGCGATCCGATAACCTTGCAAACAACAGGAGATCCGGAGCAATATCTTACCAATGTAAGCTGGAGTTCGGATGAGAAATATATTTTAGTTGCGGTGGTAAATCGCGCTCAAAATCAAATGTGGTTAAACAAGTACGATGCAAAATCAGGAGCTTTTATCAAGACGCTTTTTGAAGAAACCAACGAACGATATGTGGAGCCTGAACATGCAGCGATTTTCTTACCCAATGATCCTTCTAAATTTATTTGGTGGAGCGAGCGCGACGGATACAATCATATGTATTTATATGATATAGAGGGTAAGTTGATTAAGCAGCTTACCAAAGGAGAATGGATTGTTACGGAGTATATTGGTATGTCTTCAGACGCTAAAAAGCTCTACATGGTAGGTACAAAAGATTCCCCCCTCGAGAGACACTTGTATGCTGTAAATCTGAAAAACGGTAAAATAGATAATCTTACGCAAACTCCTGGTGTTCACACCATAACTGCCAATTCAGATTGTTCGTTATTTGTAGATGATTTTTCATCGATTACGGTGCCTAAACAGATACGTTTACTGGATGGCTCCGGAAACTTAAAAGAAGTCATACATACGGCAGAAAATCCATTAAAGGACTACCAACTAGGTGCTATGGATATAGGTACACTAAAGAGCAATAGCGGGGAAGACTTGTACTATCGTGTTTTTAAACCAATAGATTTTGACGCTACCAAAAAATATCCAGTGGTGGTTTATTTGTACAATGGCCCTCATTTACAGTTAATTACCAATAAATGGTTGGGTGGAGCAAATCTATGGTTTCAATACATGGCGCAAAAAGGCTACGTCGTGTTTAGTATAGATGGAAGAGGAAGTGCGGATAGAGGTTTTGCTTTTGAAAGTGCCATACATCGTAATTGCGGTGAAAAGGAAATGGAAGATCAACTTACTGGAGTAGAGTGGCTTAAAAAACAATCTTGGGTAGATGGTGATCGATTAGGCATTCACGGTTGGAGTTACGGAGGTTTTATGACTACGAGCATGATGACACGTCATCCAGGCGTTTTTAAAGTGGGCGTGGCAGGTGGTCCGGTAATAGACTGGAGCCTTTACGAGATTATGTATACCGAACGATATATGGATACACCGCAAGAAAATCCTGAAGGTTATGCCGCTACTAACCTAAAAAATCATGTTAAAAATTTGAACGGAAAGTTGCTTATGATACACGGTGGACAAGATGACGTTGTCGTATGGCAACACAGTTTGCAATATCTAGAAACAGCTATCAAAGAAGGTGTACAGCTGGATTATTTTGTGTATCCCCATCATCCTCATAACGTGGGAGGTAAGGACCGTGTTCACTTATATGAAAAAGTAAGTAATTACTTTTTTGACAACTTGTAAAAATAAAAATGGTTAAACTATCGAGGCTTTTTTGGGCCGTTATACTCTTGTTACAGGCTTTTGTAGGCTTTGCTCAAGAGAAGGAAGTGTTGATTGATTCTGTTCAGTCAGTTACGTTAGATGAGGCTGTGAGTGAGGCAATCGAAGCCGTGGAAGCAACACTCAACGAATCTGCACCTAAAAAGTCGACCAGCGCTGTTCGAGGATTAGGTTCTTCTGCCCACGTTAGTGATATCACTATCAATGATGCGGATACAGTGCACCTTTACGATACGAGTTTTAGTGGTTTACACTTACTGGATAGTGTAGTTGGGAAGTACAGTATTTTCATGACCGGAGAAAATCATACCTATACTGAGAGTAATGCTCGTCTTTGGCTCAAAATGATAAAGTACCTGCATGCAAACGCTGGAGTTCGTAACATTATGTTTGAATATGGATTTTCATACGGTTACTTGGTGAATGAGTATTTGCAAACAGGAGATTCTGTCTTATTTTGTAGTATAGATCAGTTTGCGTATGACGAGTATAGTTCTGTAATTAAAGATTTGAAAGACTTCAACGATAGTTTGCCTGAAACTCAAAAGCTCTATTTTGCTGCTATTGATATTGAACGAGGGGTTTATCCTATTATAAAATTATTAGATAGACTTCTTCCTCCGCAAAGTGTAGAGATGGATGATAGTCTATATGTAGATGTTCAAAGTCTCCGCAGTTTGGCGAGCTATAATGATTTTCAATTAGATAAAGAAGATGATCCCGAAAATCAAAGTGGTGGAGGTTTTATGTTTAAAACCGGAAGTTCTCTCAGACTATTACATCATAATTTTTTACGAAATGAAGCCAAGTTTAAAGATTATTTAGGGGCTAATTTTGATCTTTTTAAGCGCGTTATCGTATCCAATTATAATGCACTTCACCAGTGGGAGGAATATGAGGAAAATAATACGGTACAAGAGTATATCTATAGAGAAGACTACATGCACCGCAGGTTTTTAGAAGAAAAATATTTGCATCCCGGAAATTGGTTTGGTCAATTTGGGCGATGCCACACTACACAAGAATTGCAGTCTAATAACTCTTGCGATTGGTTTGTGTTTAACAGTTTGGCCAATAGAATTAAACACACCAAAGGCGGTTTGTATGCCAATCAAGTATTGACACTGACTATGGTGTATGATGATGATAGAGATTTTGGTGCAGACAAGGTCTATGCAGAAAAAATGCTAGATAAATATTTTTATGCTATGCCAGAAAGTAGTCTTTATCTGGTAGACATAAGGACAGATTCTGCGCTAAATGCGGCTTATGGTACCGATTTTAATTATCTGATATTGAATACCAAAAAAGAGCGCGGAACTGCCTATTCGTATTTAAATACTTCTGCTGATAATACCAATTCAGACAAAATGAAAATAACCTTGGGTGCACGTCTGCAGCGTTTTGATTTGCGTAATTTAAATCAGCGATTTTCAGATGAAGGTGGTGTAGAATGGTTTTCGGAGGATAAAATTGCTTCAGAGTTCGGATTTTTAACTACCGATGGTAAATTTAAAAATGCAACTGCAATAGGGTTTTGGTTTCCCGAAAATGTACAAATTGCCTCTAATACCTACAGCTTAAAAGGTTTTTATGCTACTAGCTATTATCTGATGGAAATGTTAAAAGAGAAATCTTGGATAGATATTTTCCCAGGTATTGGCATGGGCTATAGCAAGCTTAAACTAAGCACGGAAGAAAGGTATACTGGGACGTTGCTATTAGAAGATGGGTTTTTAGGTGAGACTAAGCTAACGCAATATGTGAATGATGCCTTTACACTGGATGCAACCTTAATGGCTGATTTGAA
The DNA here is from genome assembly GCA_945890595.1 of Chitinophaga pinensis. GTDB lineage: Bacteria > Bacteroidota > Bacteroidia > NS11-12g > UBA9320 > UBA9320. The sequence goes on along the minus strand of CAMDCQ010000015.1, from coordinate 10,026 downwards.
TTTAGGTTGGTTTACCTTGGGTTATCAAACTGGTTATTGCGTCGATGTATCCAATAAACTATGGAAGTCGAATAAAACACATCTTAATCTTTCACCCGAAGTGTCCCTTGGAGGATTTTATCAAACTTTAAAGCTTGGCGTAAACTTCTAAAAAAGTTCCTGCCGTCTGTGTGAAATTTTTTAGCCAATGAGTTGAATATTCAAGTTTTTGAATAAATTTGACTTCATGAAATATAAAAATAGTATTCTTTTACTCTGCCTAATTGCAGTAGGTAGTTTAATTTCAGGATGTAAAAAGACTGAAACAATTCCTACGGAAGAGCCGTGTACCGAAAAAACATGGTATCAGGATGCGGATGGCGATGGTCTTGGTAACCCAGAAGTATCTAAAAAAGAGTGTGGACAGCCTAATGGTTACGTGGAAAATAGCGGTGATAAAGTTGACATGAAAGCTTCAAGAGCTGGTGTTCCAATCATTTTTAAAGTAACAGGAGAAACCTGCTATTACTGTGGAGATTGGGGTTGGGAAGCATTTGCCAGCTTAATTGATAGATACCAAGGTGGTAAAGCACTTACTTGGGGTAATTATGGTACAGGATTCTCTAACAGCTATTTTAGAAATCAAGAAATCACAGAAACCATGCAAAGTTTACAAACGAGATTTGCACCCAATAGTTCTAAACCCAATTTCGTTACAAACGGAAAAAATTACACGACAAGTTCAGCAGATGCTCAAGCAGCAGCAGATGCCTTCACGCTTACAACTGCACCTATAGGCGCAGTGCTAAGTGCTAAAATAGAGGGAAATCAACTTATTATAAATGCTGAAGCAGAAGCCTTTTCTGACGCAACAGGCGTTTACGTAATGGGAGTGTACCTCATAGAAGATAAAGTTTCTGGTCCTCAGTCTGGTCCAATTGGGGAAAACGGCAATGTGGAGCATCACAATGTAATGAGAGGATCACTTTCTGCAGATGCATGGGGTGAGGTAATCACAGAAAATGGATTGACTTCTGGGCAGAAATACGAGAAAACCTACAGTGTAACTATTCCAGCAGGATATAACAGCGCTAATTTCTCATACGGAGTAATCATCTGGAAAAAAATTATTACGGTTCATAATTTTGTGAACGCTTATAGCTCTAAATAACTTAAAAAAAACAATATCTAAAAAAAGGGTTCGTGTAGACACGAACCCTTTTTTTTATGCCATAACCATAAGTTAATTAGTCTTCTAATTCCATAATGGCTTCAAGTAATGCATCACATTCAGCAGTAATGGACTTAATACTTGATGTAGAAACTGCATACTCTTTACTTATCATCTCAAAGTCTTCTGGCGTTAAATTAGCGGCCTCTGCTAACTTGGCTTCAAGCGAAGCCCCATGAGATTTAGCATTTTTCAATTGCTCTTCTTTGCCATCAAGCTGTTTCTGTAACTTTTTAACCTGTTCTATTTTTTCGTCTTTTTGCTTCCAGGTGTTTTTACTGTCCGTGCTATTTTCGGGAGCAATGGAGCTTGATTTTTTACGTATCTCTACTTTGGGTGGATTCAGTTTATCTTGCTCAAGCTTGTAATTATACTCATGGTATGTGCCCGGATATTCTTTCACCTCTTCATCTTCTATCCACCATACTTTGTTCGCTAATTTCTCTATGAAATATCTATTGTGCGATACAAAGATGAGCGTTCCCTCGTAGCGCTTTAAGGCTTCGATGATAATCTCAATACTATCAATGTCGAGGTGATTTGTCGGCTCATCTAGTAACAAGAAGTTAGCTTCGCTAACCAGTGTTTTAGCTAACGAAACCCTCGCTTTTTCGCCACCACTTAGTACTTTTACTTTCTTAAAAACATCATCACCAGCAAATAAGAAACAACCTAGCATGCTACGCAATTCCATGTCCGTTTTATGTGGAGCATCGTATTGTAATTCTTCTAAAATCTCGTATTCCATGTGCAAGCTCTCTAGCTGATGCTGCGCATAAAATGAAGGAACTACATTGTGGCCTTGCTTACGTTCTCCAGTAAAAGGAAGCTCATCTGCTATAATGCTAAGAAAAGTAGATTTACCTGTACCATTAGCCCCAATTAGCGCAATTTTATCACCACGTACTATTTCGCGATTTACATCATCAAATAGAAGTTTGTTATTAAACCCTTGCGTAATCTTATTGAGCTCCATGACTACCTTGCCACTTTGCTTGCCTACTTTAAAGTCAATTTTAAGGTTCGATTTATCTTCTTGAATAACCTCAATTTTTTCTATTTTTTCGACCATTTTCACCCTAGACTGAACTGCCTTTGCTTTACTCGCTTTAGCTTTAAACCTATTGATGAATTTTTCTTGCTCCTTGATATACTGTTCTTGGTTGGCTGCTTGTCTTCCAATTAGGTCATCTCGCTCTACTTTGGCTTGAAGATAAAAGTCATAATTTCCGTCCCATAAGTAAAGCTTGTTGTTACTTAATTCAGCGGTTTTGTTGATCATTTTATTCAAAAACTCTCTATCGTGTGATACAATAATCACGCTGCCCGGATAGCCGCTTAGGTAGTTTTCTAACCATTCAATACTAGGTAAGTCAAGGTGATTGGTAGGCTCATCCATTAGCATAATGTCTGGTTCTTCCAATAGCATTTTGGCCAATACTACCCGCATACGCCATCCTCCAGAGAATTCTTGCATAGGACGACTAAGATCAGCAGTTTTAAATCCTAGACCTTCTAGAATTTCTGCCGTTTTGTTGTCCATATTGTAACCGTCAAGCGCATCAAACTCCTCTTGGTAATCAGCCATACGTTGAATGTTTTCGTCACTAGGGTCGGTCTCTAGCAAGGTGTAGAGTTTTTCTAATTCAGCACCTAAAAACATGGCTCTTTTAAATGCACCTTTGGCGTGTTCTAAGATAGTTTGATTACCGTCTTCACTAATCATATCTTGAGAGAGATATCCTAGATTGACACCGCCTGCTTTATTGATAGAACCCTCACGTATATCGTATTTGCCCATTATAAGTTTGAGCAATGTAGATTTACCTGCACCGTTTTTACCTATCAGGCCGATACGTTCACGTGGTTTTATAAACCAGTCAATGTCTCTAAAAAGGTAATTACCGCCAAACTCAAAGGATACGTTTTGTAAATGAAGCACGTGTTAAATTAAATGGCTGCAAAGGTAGGCCTATTGCCACTCAAATAAATAGTCAACCTAAAAAATATGCAGACAGGTAATTTCTTTAAAAATTCAGAGGCTAAGAGCACTTTCTTAACCTCCGTATTTTTTCTCTTAGTCTTCCAAATCTAACTTGGTTAAGAAATTAGCCACAGACCGAGGACTAGCAGTTTTTATCCTAAACTTGCCACTTGTCATTTTAGGCCCTTTTTCTTTAATAATATCATTAAACTGTTTATCTGTACTGGCAACGGTTACGGTACCTAAGTAGTAATCGATGTAGAACCAATCATACTTGCTTACTTCAAAGTATAGCGTGTAACGCGCCGTGCTTCTTCGCTTGGTAATGACTATTTTGGCGTTTATGGTTTTATTAACTTGATTACCATTTATGGTGGCAATCTGTACAGGATCAGTTGCAATAAACTGGCGTTTACTTGGAACATAAGCAATAGACATTTTACTGATAAAAATATTCCTGTCTAAATCTCCTTGGGGTTTTAGTTCACCAGTAGTTGTAGTATTTTCTATCGCTTTGTTTAGTTTTTTATCATCTAAATACTCCGCCATTGCGTTATAAATAAAATCATCACTATTATCTGCCACCGGATTACCGCTGCCGTTGTTATTCATCACTTCAATAATTCTAGTGTAACATTCAACAGGCAGTTTTACGTTTAGTGCAAGAATACTATTTAAGGTAAAGGTTGAATCTGCTTTTTTCTTAATCAGGTTACCTGCCATCAAGCCACTGAAGTTGTCATCTACCTCTAGCCCAAAGTTTAGTTTACCTTCACTGTATACCTCACCAGTTGCATCATTATACGACAGGAAACTCCCTCTTCTGCTTCCTTCAAATAGTTTCATGCTGTCTCCTACAACAAAACAATTCGAGGTCTCGTCATAGTAAAAAACACCTGTGTCTGCTGTGATATCCATGTCGGCATAACTTCGTTTAAAGTTAAACATGGTAGGATAGATGTGGGTGCTATCATTTGCTAAACTAACCGCGGCATACATCTTACGTTGGTCTTCGTTTTTGATTTCACGGGCGGGTATTATAATATTACTAGGATCAGGTCTTTGGTTGTACCTAAACCAAGCACTTGGCCATTCTGTCAAACTATGCAGCGGTTTAACGTATCCATTAAATACAATATCCTCGTTTATACTACTTAACTCAGTAAGACCTTTAAAACCTATTTTAGGACTTACTTTAAATCCTGCAGAGTCTGCCACCGAGCCAGTTGCGATGATGGAAGAATCGGTTTTGCTGACTACACGAATTTTATCAAAGTACAATACTTGATTGGTTTTATGTTTGTCTTTGTACCTGTAACTTGCAGATCCACTCAGCGCATATCTACCTACTATTTTTAGCCTGGCATCAAAAAGTTCATGGTTCTTGTTGTCTCGAGACGCTAGCATTTTTGCTTGTTGTAATGTTTGCATATCCGCATTTTCTCGTATTTCTATTTTCTCATTGTACGGGAAAACTCTGCTGTCTGCCACGTCTATGTAAGGTACATTTTCTGCATAGATAATACCTTTCTTCATGTCAAAAAGAGCTTTGGTGCTTTCAAATCTCAAGCCTTGTTGAGCAGGGTCCTTGCTTATGAATATAGATTTTTCTTTAGCTAGTTTAGGACCTTTATTGAGTTCAATAGTTTGTTTATTCATATCCCACTTATATTCATCCATGCTGCTGGCATAGGCATTGAATGGGAAGTCGGTTAATTTGCCTGTTTCGTTGGCTTTAAAGTCACCTATTCTAGTGGTAAAATTTACGTCAGACGCAACATTATAAGATGCGAAGGCTATTTTGTCGCTTGATATTGCACCAATCTCGATTTGAGATATTTTAGCTTTCACTTCATTGGGTTTAAACTTCATGTCGGCAGAGGTAAGTTTGGCTTGGTCCCATGATAAGACTCCATTTCCTGCGAGTTGTGAACTTGTTTGTATCAGATTTCCTTGAAAATCTTGTTTGTCACGTAACACTTTTACGGTATGCCCATTGGTATTTACAAACATGCTATCCTTGGCAGGAAGCCATTTGGTAAGCACATTCATAGCATACACATTAGGGTACTTTGAATTTTCGTCGATAACGTATGATTCTGCTGTAGCCGTGGTATAATCAGGGGCCATTAAGATATCTTGAGAGCTTATGATTGCACCTTGATATTCAATATTACCCTTGGCCGTAAAGCCTTCTTCACTTAATTTTATAGCAATATCACCACTACCTTTACCTCCATACATGGGGTAGGTCGTCATTGATTTCTCGAAACCGAGTGAATAATCATTCATGATTTTCGCTTCAAATCTAAAGTTTGGTAAAATGCCTCCCGCAATAAACTCACCTGGAAAACTAAGCTCAGATGTGGTAAAATTATCCATATTTTCAATGGTGAATGGGTCTACTTCAAATCGAAAACGTTCTTTGTCGTAAGCGCCATCGAAAATACTTTTTTTGTCGTAGGCAATTAAGGCTCCTTTTTTACTGGTAAATCTGGGATATTCTGGAAAATTTTGAAGTCCAGACTTATTGGTTGATCGGTCTATTTCTAAGGTACCATTTATGTCACGTAATACTGATTTTACGGCAACAAGCCCCGGTTTTCCGGTAAAATCCTCCGTAAAAATTACCATTGAATCTATCTTGTTTGAACTTATGTCAAAGTCGTAATAGTCAAATGAAAATTGGCTCGAATAAAAATCAAATTTACCTCCGGTTAATCTTCCTCCAAAGGTCATATTTCGATTGTGTTTCAAGAAGACCATTTGTTCATGCGGAAAGGCATATACATTTTGACTGTCGCTAAAACGAAAAGCACCAACACCTTCTAGCACTAAATTATTGCTTATAAGATCCAAGTAAGCATTAGGTCTAGCGGATATAGTAGATGAGAATCGAATGACGTCATAATCTGCGAGTTTCATGTGAGAGAGCACTGCATGATCTAGCTTTTTACGCACTTTTATGGTGTCTGTATTAGGATTAAAGAAAATATACCCATTGTCAGCCAAATCTACAATTTGAGCTTTGAGATAGACCGGTTGACTCTCCATCCATTGCGCGTATTCTGTAAAGGTAAATTCACGTTTACGGTATTTAATCACAAATTCACGCATCCTATTGAGCGGGTGATATTTTAGCATTCCCCGTGGAATTTTTTCGTAGCGCAATTCCTTATAAAAATCGTTGGACTCAATAATGGCTTTGGCTTCTTCTCCTGTCATATCAAACTCAATTTTAGGCAAATCAAGTCTCCAAATCACTTGATCTACGTACATCTCTACTTGGTGATCTGTATTGAAAAAAGGTGCCATTTCTAGCCCTTCTTTTCCTCTCGTTAGTACCAATACTTTTTTTTCTAAGTTCAGATTAAAGTTAAGCTTCGGGTGAAAAATAGTGCCACTGTCACTATAAATCACGACTTCACTTTCTTGAGCAGTTATTTTTCCTTCTTTAAGACTGAAGTATTCTGACTTGGCTGTAATGCGAATCTTGTTTTTATACTTTATAGAAACTACAGCAGGAGATAACGCAGATCCGTTGGCAATGATTTCTGCTCCTTGCATGGAATATCCTCCAGTAAAAACCACTGTTTTGTCAAGGTAAGAACCTAGCTCTAAATCTTTTCTAAATGACGAGAATTGAGGGAATGTGGATTTTTGTAAGGCGTCATCTTCTACATTTTTTGCACTAGATAATCGATCTTTGAACGTGCCATAGAGGCCAGTTGATAAGAAATCTTTATTAATGAAAAGTACAGAATCTACGTTTAGTTCCGCACGATTAAACTGAATCGCATAATTACTTATGATTTCTGCATAAATATTATTTGGCCCAAAACCTGCTCGTTCCCAAGTGACCTTTCCTTTTTTTCCTTGCCATTCGTCGGTATCTAAGTAATAACTGCCTGATGTGTTGTATATTCTTAGCTTATCTGATGCAGCTTGGCAAAATAAATCCACATTTTTAAAAGCGATTTGAACCCTGTTGTTATCAAAATTAAATCGATAATTATTGGTGGAGGTGTACCACATTTTAGATTCAGAAGCGTAAATAATATTCTCTTTAAATAAATTCTTAGAGGCATTTAAAAGCGTTAGAAATGTTTTATTACCGTTTTTGATAGCCGGAATTAGTGCCTTAGACCAATTGATGTATTTTGCTTCATCAATAGAATCTTTGGCATAAAGCATCGTTTCGGTAAATAACAAGAATGTAGGTACGCGCAGATCATTCATCAGCATCAGGTTAGCAACTTCCATAATATTTCGTTGCTCGGGCAATACAAATTTTCCAGAATCCCACTTGGTTGTAAATTGCTTGAGAATTTCCTTCGATTCAATAGTGTTATCGGATTTTATATAATCGCTGAACTCGTTGATAAATATTTCCGGCTTTTTAGAGAACGAACGTGGCTGTCCAAAGGCGATTGCTGTAAATAACAGCAGGACTATGGTTACTAATAATTGTTTTTTTGCCATTCGTTTAGTTAAATTTAAACTGGGTTTGAAGCCAGTTGTTTGCACTGTTTTGTTCGATAAGTATCAAATTATGTTCTGCTGCTGCAAGCACCAGTTGGTCGATATCCGTATCTATAAAGCCACAGAGTATAATACGTCCATCCAAATGTAGTTTTTGAGCAAATTCGGGTAAAAGTTTCAAGTTGATATTTTTAACAATATTACTTACAATGATGTCAAATTTTTCGTTTAGATGTGCAATGCTGTCTGCTTGCAGTACCTCAACGTTTACTGCGGCATTTAATTGTATATTTTCTCTGGTGTTCTCGATACAATGTATGTCATAATCTACAGCAAGTACACGAGAAGCTTTTTTCTGTGACGCTAAAATGGCCAATAATCCACTTCCGCATCCCATATCCAGCACAGCCTTGCCCTCGCAGTCCAATTTTTCAAGAGAAATAGCGCTTAGTTGGGTAGTTTCATGATGTCCTGTTCCAAAAGCCATTTTGGGTAGTATAATAATGTCATGCTTTACCTCCTTAGCCGGATGAAATGGAGCTCGGGAGTGAATATGTTCTCCTATGTCTGCATCCTTAAAATTATCTTCCCATACTTGGTTCCAATTCTGATCTTTTTCCTCGCTTATCAGATCTGCCTCTAAACCGAATTGTGTTAAAACACCATTTAGTAATGCTGGATTAAACTGATTTGAGTTACAATAGGCGATAAGTGTCCCTTGTTCGTAAGAGGTGCCATCAAATCCATTTTCTTGTAGTAAAAACGAAACGGTTTCCTCTAAATCTTCATTACATTTAATGTGTACTGCAGTGTAGCTCATGTGTATTTGCTACAATAATAATTTGTAAAAAAGTATGTATGGGTCTATATGCTTAATTTGTTGGTAAAGAGATTGTTTACTAAAAGAGAATTTTTTAGGGTTTAGTGCTGTTGGATGTAAAGTAGTGTGTTTGGATTACTTGTTTTATTCTCTTAAGTTACTTGTTTTTTGACCATGATGCATTGTGCTCAGGTTATGTGCACTACATAATTAGTGGACAACACTTAACGTACACCTAATCATGGTATAAAATGAAATAATAAATTTGTGCAGTGAACATTAAACTGACAAGACCATTAGTTATTTTTGATTTGGAAACTACTGGAGTGCAGGTAGCTACGGACAGAATTGTAGAAATATACTGTATAAAAATACAACCTGATGGGAGCGAGGAACACTTGCATCAAGTACTGAATCCTACTGTGCCTATTCCACCAGAAGTTTCTGCGATACATGGCATTTGGGATAAAGATGTGATAGATAAACCTACTTTTCAAGAATTTTCTACGATGCTAAATACATTCCTTGGGGACTGTGATTTTGGTGGTTTTAATAGTAATCGGTTTGACTTCCCGTTATTGGCAGAAGAATTCTACCGTGCAGGAGTATCGTTTGATACTAACAGAAAGTTTATAGATGCGCAACGAATTTTTCATCGAATGGAACCTCGTAATCTTACTGCAGCCTATAAAGTTTATTGCAATAAAGAACTAACGGATGCACACAGCGCCAAAGCAGATACGGTTGCCACATGGGAAATAATTAAAGCACAAGTTGATTACTACCCTGAAATAATTGGTGATATTGATTTTTTAAATGAGTTTAGCGGCGAATCCGAATTCTTTGATTTTGCGCGTAGAATAAAGCGAGGCGAAAACGGAGAAGCCTACTTTAACTTTGGAAAGTATGCTGGTCAAAAAGTAGTAGAGGTATTTAAAGAAAATCGTGGGTATTATGATTGGATGATGAAAGGTGATTTCCCAGAAAATACCAAAAGCGTGATTACGAAACTGGCTTTGCTTAGTAAAAATCAATAAGCCTAAATACTTCTTATTCAGAGTCTTCTGCGTGAATGGCGTGTAATTCATGCGAGGCAAATATGCCCGTTTTCTGCTTACTCTTAATTTTAGATTGAGAGTGAATTACAATTTTTTAGTAAAATGCTAGTCGCTAATTAACGGGGTAAAACTAACTTCGCACTTTATGCAATTAGCAGATCATCATAGCTTAGAAGATATTCGTGCCATTCTCCAGGGAGGTGAGCAGGTTGAACTTTCTACCTCAGCCAAACAAAAAATAGAAAAATGCAATACTTATTTGTTGAATAAAGTAAGCCAAGATGGTCCTCCTATTTACGGGGTTAACACAGGTTTTGGATCACTTTGTAATACCGAAATAGATAAGAGCGACTTAACGCAATTACAAATTAATTTGTTGCGCTCTCATGCGTGCGGCATGGGTGCTTATGTCCCCAGAGAAATTGTAAAACTGATGCTCTTACTTAAAGCACAAAGTTTAAGTTATGGGCAT
>CAMDCQ010000014.1 GCA_945890595.1 Chitinophaga pinensis | reverse complement strand
TTTATGGTAAAAAGTGACGTAACCAGCACGGACGATCTTTTTGCCAGTATCCAAAAATACCTTAAATAATATGAACAAATTCAAAGGCTTGGGTGTAGCCATGATTACCCCTTTTCATGCAGACGGTTCGCCACAACGCATAGATTTTGAAAGTTTAGAAAGACTAACCAACCATCTTATAGACGGCGGTGTAAGCTACCTAGTGGTGATGGGAACAACGGGCGAAAATCCAACTATTAGTGGGGAAGAACAACAGCAAATACTTCAAAAAGTTAAGGAGGTAAATGCAGGCAGAAGACCCATTGTTTTTGGTATTGGGGGTAATAGCACCGAGGCTGTGGTATCGCGTCTTACTACCGAAAACCTAGATGGGGTAGATGGTATACTTAGCGTGAGCCCGTATTACAATAAACCAAGCCAAGAGGGTATATATCAGCACTTTAAAGCCATAAATGACGCTACCCCTCTGCCGGTAATTATGTACAATGTGCCTGGCAGAACAGGTTCTTTGATAAGCGCAGAAACCACCTTACGTATAGCACAACTGCCTAATATTGTTGCGACCAAAGAAGCAAGTGGGAGTTTTGATGTATGCATGGATGTGCTGAAAGATGCACCTGAAAATTTTGGGGTGATAAGCGGTGACGACAATTATACCCTAAGTTATATTGCGGCTGGCATGCAAGGAGTTATCTCCGTAATAGGAAATTTATATCCGCGTGAGTTTAGCCAAATGGTAAACTATGCATTAGATGGGGATTTTAAAAATGCTCGCCATCTTCATTATAAGCTATTACCTATGATGAAAGCCATATTCATGGACGGAAACCCAGGAGGTGTGAAGTATGCTCTTGAAAAATTAGGTATCTGTGGTAATCATTTTAGACTTCCCGTAGTGCCAGTAAACGAGGCTACCCGAAAAGCGATAGATGCAGCTATGCTCTAAGGTAATTCTTAGTTTAGTAGAGTTCTATATCGTTGCAATCACCTTGAGCTCAATGGCAATAGGTGTAGGCAAGCAATTTATTTCTAGCGTGGTACGGCATGGCTGATTATCTTTAAAATATTCAGCATACAAGCGATTGTATGTTTTGAAATCATCTTTCATATTCGTTAGGAAAACCGTTACGTCTACGATGTTGGCCCAGCTGCTTCCAGAGTCTTCCAGAATATTTTTGATATTGTTGAACACAGATCGACATTGCTTTTCTATATCGTAACTCACGATATTCCCCTCAGCATCTAGTTCTACTCCAGGTATTATTTTGGTTCCGCGCTCGCGGGGCCCTACACCACTCAGAAATAGAAGGTTTCCTACTTTACGGGCATGTGGATATGCGCCTACTGGCTCTGGTGCTTTGCTGCTGTTTAAAATGTCGTTACTCACTGTTTATTTTCTATGCGTATTTCTACTTGATCTGTTTTTTGTATGACCTTACTATTCGTTTTTGCGGCTGGGGTAGTCTGTTTTACAGGAGACTTAGTTGGTGTGCTGCCTGTTACGGTTGTACTATTTTTAGTGGGTTTTTTGGTTTCTTTCTTTTTCTGTACAGTGTACGGAGGTGGTAAGATAATCTTACGAGCAGGGATATAGGTTTTTATTTTAAAAAATCCTGCGGGGTTAGAAACGCCTGTCTTTTGTGCTGCAGCTACAATGCTAGTGTAATCAGGAGAAATAGCAACGGCATTTACTTTGTACCCAGTAAAGTCTTGGGTGCGAATTAACTTCCGTGTTTTTAAGTCGTACAAATTTACTAAACCGTCAAGACCGCCGCTTACTAGATATGTTCCAAAAGGATCCATATCGATATCGGTAATGGCCCAAGTATGGTCTTCAAACATAATTTCTTCTTCACCTGTGGCAATATTCCAAATGCGAATGGTTTTATCCTTAGAGCTAGATATTAAATAGCTGCGATCTACGGTCGTTATCAAGTCTGTAATATCATTGGTGTGACCAGTAAAGGTCTTTTTTACCTTGCCAAATATGTCGTATTGACTAATAACGGAGCTACCTTCTGATGCTAAAAAAATACTCATTTGATCCATAGATATAGCGGCAGCGGTTACTGCAGCACTAGTATTTATAGGCGTAGCTTTATCTTTAGCAAGATCGTAAGCCACAAATTTACCGCGTTTATCCGCACTGTAAACAGACCTCATCCCTGGGCCATAGACCACTTTGGTGATAGCAGAATTGTTGATAGATAGTGTTGTATCTAAAAATGCTACTTCAAAGTAATCGGAGTAAAATGCATATTTCTGTAATTCTCCATCTTGACCGCCAGCAATCATAAATGTGCCATCACGACTAAACGCAATGCTATTTACCGCACCCCTGTAGTCCCTGAGTACTTGTACGACTTGCGAAGCAGAATCATTACTCTGAATTACAATGGTTTCATCCCACCCTGCCGACACAATAAATTTAGCATCAGGACTATACGCAATTGTACTAATATCGTTGGTGTGATTTTTAAAATATGAAATACTGTCTGTTTGAGCAATACTCCCTACAGACAGTAGGAGGAAGGCAATTATGGTGTATCTCATTTTAACCGCTAAATTAATTAATTTTTATAGAATAACCACTTTGCAAGCTCCTTATAGGTTGTTTTTTTACCGTACATAAGAATTCCGGTACGGTATATTTTACCCGCCATCCATGTAACGCCTATGATTGAAACTATTAGAATTAGCATAGATAATAGGACTTGCCATAGGTCTGGTTCAAATGGCATACGCACCATCATTACAATAGGGGAGGTAAGAGGAATCATACTCATCCAAGTAGCTAAAGTGCCATGCGGGTCGCCAGAAATGAGGGAAAATGAAATGGCAATAGAAAATACCAATGGCATGGTAATGGGCAGCATAAATTGTTGTGTATCCGTTTCGTTATCTACGGCACTGCCAATGGCAGCAAATAATGCTCCGTAAAATAAGTAACCACCAACAAAATAAAAGAGGAAACTTAAAAATAGTTTGGCATACGGGAGGGATTGAAGTGCAGTAAGCAATTCTAAATCTTCCAATTTCATCCCAGATAAATCAGGATTTTGAGCTGCATTTTTTAACTCGTTAATATCCATGAAATTAATCCCTACAATGAATCCAATGATGGCCATTAGTATACCGCTTAGCACAATCCAAATGGTAAGTTGAGTGAGGCCTACTAGTGCAATACCAATAACCTTACCCATCATAAGCTGAAACGGTTTTACGGTACTTACAATAAGTTCTACTATTCTGTTGGTCTTTTCTTCAATCACACCTTTCATTACCTGTACGCCATACAGAAAAATAAAGAAGTAAATCATCATGCTGAGGATCATACCAACTCCTGAATTAATCATAGCATTACTCGTTTTGGTATCGCCGTTTTCATCTACTTTTACTTGGCTTATTTCAACAGAACTTCTGAGGCTGTCTATAGCGCCTTGTTCTATGCCCATAGTACTGAGTTTTTGGTCTCTTATTACGGTGCCAAATGCGTCTTTTATGCTGGCATTGCTATTTACGCTTAGGCTACCCATACTTTTGTAATTTAAGGTAAGGGGCTTATCGATAGTGTAGTTTTGGTCCACTGTAATTACGGCATCTATGCTATCGGCGTAAATAAGGTCCTCTATACTGTAGGATTTTTGAGGTATAAAACGAATATTGTCTGGCGACACTATGCGTTCACTAAATACCCCAGATGGATCTACTAAGACGATGTTTTGCTGCTCCACGCTTTCGCTTTGGCCTATGTTTACCCAGATGATAATACCATAAAATGACGCTATCAGCAATGGCGTGAGTAACGTCATGAGTATAAAACTCTTCTTTTTTACACGAGTGAGGTACTCTCTAGAAGTTACTATTCCTATGTTATTCATTGCTACTGTTATCGGTTAAGGTTAAAAATACATCTTGCATACTCGGAATCACTTCTCGGTATTCGGTAATGTTAATACGAGGGTCATTAAAAAGTTGAATATCTGGTTTTCCCGTGTAACTGAACAATAAGGTGGCGTCAGTCTGACGTTGCGCTAGATTTTTCACCTCAATGTGTGCAATTTGCGTAGGATCAAGCTGGCCGCTGTACGTGAGTGAAAACGTGTTGTCTTTTAAGCTATTTCGTACATCCATAACACTACCTTGGGTTACCACTTTAGCCTTATTAAGCAATACTACGTTATCGCAAATGGCTTCCACGTTTTCCATGCGATGGGTGCTAAGCATGATACTCGCTCCATTGGCTTTTAAATTCAGGATTTCATCTTTGATAAGTTGCGTGTTTTTAGGGTCAAATCCTGTAAAAGGTTCATCTAAAATAATAAAATCAGGATTATGCATGACCGTTACAATGAACTGAATTTTCTGTTGCATCCCTTTACTCAACTCTTCAATTTTTTTCTTTTTCCAAGTAATAGCCTCAAATTTTTCTAGCCAATTATGTATGCGCTGGTGTGCATCTGTGCGCGTCATTCCACGTAATCGGGCAAAGTACATGAGTTGGTCATAAACACTCATTTTTTTGTATAAACCGCGCTCTTCAGGCAAATAGCCTATTTGCTTTATGTGTTCTTTGGTTAATGGCTGACCGTTAAATAGAATTTCTCCTTGGTCTGGCGCTGTTATTTGATTAATGATTCGAATGAGCGATGTTTTTCCTGCTCCGTTAGGGCCGAGTAAACCAAAAATATTACCCTTAGGAACGTCAAAAGAAACGTTATTTAGGGCAGTATGGTTCGCATAAAACTTCGATACTTCCTTAACTTGAATTATTTCCATGAGTAAGCAAAAGTAAGGTTAAAAGTATTGGGATTGGTCTAACTCGACAAAGGAACAGAGATATTGGAGAAAAAATAAGCAATAAGAGTCTCTCAGTTAAAAAGTCAAGAACACAACGAAGCAATTTTTGTTTTATCTAAAACCATTAAGCACCTTTGCAACTCATGACAGAATCGCAATTAGATTTTAAAAAATTAATTTCTCAAGGGATACCCGATCAACTTCCTGAACTGACGCATGACCCAGCAATGGCAAGTGCAAATCGAGCTCCTAAACGTAAGGATATCCTGAGCATAGAAGAAAAGAAGTTAGCCATACGCAACGCCCTTCGGTACTTCCCGGCAGATTGGCACGCAGAATTAGCGGTAGAGTTTGCAAATGAGCTAATCGAATACGGCAGAATCTACATGTACAGATTTAAGCCTACCTATAAAATGTATGCTCGTTCTATCAATGAGTATCCAGCACAATGTAAGCAAGCAGCGGGTATTATGTTAATGATTCAAAATAACTTAGATCCTGCCGTTGCACAACATCCATTTGAATTAATAACGTATGGTGGAAATGGTGCTGTGTTCCAGAATTGGGCACAATACCTATTGACCATGAAGTACTTAAGTGAGATGACGGAAGAACAAACACTACACATGTATAGCGGTCATCCTATGGGACTTTTCCCGAGTAGCAAAGATGCTCCTAGGGTGGTGGTAACCAACGGTATGATGATTCCCAACTATTCTAAACCAGATGATTGGGAGAAATATAATGCACTTGGCGTTACTCAATATGGGCAAATGACTGCAGGAAGCTTTATGTATATCGGTCCTCAAGGTATCGTGCATGGCACCACCATTACAGTGACGAATGCTTTCCGCATGAAACTAAACGAAGGAGAAACACCAGCCGGCAAAATATTCCTTACTGCAGGTCTTGGGGGAATGAGTGGCGCTCAACCTAAAGCAGGAAATATTGCAGGATGTATAACCATATGTGCAGAGGTAAACGCTGCCGCCGCACACAAAAGACATGCTCAAGGTTGGGTGGATGAGCTCATTAGTTCTATAGATGACTTGGTGGTCCGTATTTTAAAAGCGCAAGCGGCTAAAGAAGTGGTTTCAATAGCCTATGTAGGCAATGTGATAGATATATGGGAAACCTTTGCCGAAAAGGGAATTTATATACACCTAGGTAGTGATCAAACCTCACTGCATAATCCCTTTGCTGGAGGATATTACCCAGCAGGATTAAGCTATGAACAAAGCAATGAAATGATGGCTAATGAGCCAGAAAAGTTTAAAGACGAAGTGTACAAATCGCTCAGAAGACACGCTGCTGCGGTAGATCTTCACACAGCAAAAGGCACCTATTTCTTTGATTACGGAAATGCATTTTTGTTAGAAAGTAGTAGGGCAGGTGCCGATATTATGGCCGAGAACGGGATTGATTTTAAATACCCAAGCTATGTTCAAGACATACTTGGACCCATGTGTTTTGATTATGGTTTTGGTCCATTTAGATGGGTTTGCGCTAGTGGAAGCTCCGAAGATTTAAGGAAGACAGATCAGATAGCTGCGAGGGTGTTACGGGAGATACAAGCTACCGCTCCTAGAGAAATTCAGCAGCAAATGGAGGATAATATTAAATGGATAGAAGAAGCTGAAAAAAACCAAATGGTGGTTGGGTCAAAAGCCAGAATTCTGTATGCAGATAGTGAAGGTAGAATTAAAATTGCCGAAGCATTTAATGCGGCTATCGCTAGTGGCGAACTATCCGAAGGAATAATCTTAGGTCGTGACCACCACGATGTAAGTGGTACAGATTCTCCGTATCGCGAAACGAGCAATATTTACGATGGGAGTAAGTTTACCGCTGATATGGCCATTCATAACGTGATAGGCGACAGTTTCAGAGGTGCAACTTGGGTTAGTATACACAACGGCGGTGGCGTTGGTTGGGGAGAAGTTATGAACGGTGGTTTTGGATTGTTTTTAGACGGTTCACCTGAAGCAGACGCTCGTCTCAAAAACATGTTGCTTTATGATGTAAATAATGGCATAGCCAGAAGAAGTTGGGCGAGAAA
The DNA here is from genome assembly GCA_945890595.1 of Chitinophaga pinensis. Taxonomy (GTDB): domain Bacteria; phylum Bacteroidota; class Bacteroidia; order NS11-12g; family UBA9320; genus UBA9320. The sequence continues at coordinate 13,151 of CAMDCQ010000014.1, read as the reverse complement.
TGAAAATGCTCAGTTTGCTATAAAAAGAGAAATGGAGCGCAACGAAAAGCTAAAAATAACGCTTGCAAATAGCGTGGATGACGAATTGCTAGCGCACTTATTTTAATGGTAAAAAGGCATTTTTTAGAATAACCCGACTACACTAAAGGCTAGTTTCTTTTTATCTAATTTTCCGTTCAAATCAAAGGTCTCCAACAAGAGTACGTAATTACCAACGGGAATTTTTGTGCCATTACTTAGTATTCCGTTCCAAGACAAAAGGCCATCATTCCCTAGTATTTCCATATTTACAGGTTGATGAATATACGTTCCCGCTAGGTCAAAAACGTAGCCATTGGCCGTATATCCGTTTTCCTCATTTTTATAATTCAATGCCAATATATCTTCATACCCGTCACCGTCAGGAGAAAAGGTTTTACTCACGAGTGTGTAGGAATTATTTTGTTGAGATAGGTCTAGAAACTGCGAATTTTGAAAACCAGGTGTTGCATAGCCAGAACTAGTACTTGCAGAGTGCCAATTCATAGGATTGTAGCTTTTACCTGCATAATGGGTTCGCTCTAAACTCACCCCATTAACATCACTTAGTAGCTCAAAATGTTGTGTTTCTGTATAAGGAACGGAATCTAAGATTATCCCGTTTTGATCTAAAAGTAATACGATTCCGGCATCATTATTCATAGGTGGTAACGAGGCTACTTGCAGGATGTCATGCGCAGTATAGTGGGATTTTAACGTTGAGGTATCAGTAGTTAATGCCAGAAAATGATGTGGATGGATAATGTAATTCAGGTAGGTCATTGGCTTTTCATCCTTTCGTTCATCTTTGTCGTATCGGGCAAGTATTAAGTCACTTAAGCGCAAGTATTTGTCGCTATTATTGTAAAGTTCAATGAAATCAATGCCATCTTCTTTTGGGTTGAAAAGAAGTTCATTTAGTAAGATGTCTCCTTCTTGTGCAGCGGTTGTAGTAATTACCGTCACTAACGCATTTTGCACCGCATTGCCTTTACAGTCTGCTAGCTCCTTGATTAAAAGATGGTATATTGTATTAAGCTCAAAAGGGGAAGCAAACGTCAAGGTTACGGTTTTCTCTGTGGAATTAGTTGTGATATTAACTGGGTTCTCGGAGGTTTCTACTAGTTCAAAGTTTGCCAGGTCATTAGCGAGACTTTCCTTTAAATTTTCGGACAAGGTGATACGAAGTGCTTGCGTATTCAAAAAATAATGTGATTGTACTTGAGGTGGATCTTGATCGGGGTCTGCACCAAACAAGGAATTTTGTTGACCAGGAGTTCCTCCAAAAGCATGGTTACTGGCCGACCAATTATCGATTTCAGCACATACTGTGGTGTACGATATCCGCTCTAAGGAATAACCTCCTAGTTTTTTGGTGTCACTCTGGTAATATGCTTCGGTATAGCTAACGGCATCTAGGAGTTCGCCCTGGCTGTTGCGTATTTCCAAATTGTCTCCGGTATTGTTTAGCGCAGGAAATCCCGTTAAACCTGTGGTTTGACCATAACCTGAAAATAGCGATTCATTTCCGGAGCTGGTAAGAATTAGAAAGGAAGATGGCATTAAAACGGTGTTGGGTAAAAGAGCTGGAGTCCCGCCATCGCTAAATGTACAATTCTCTAAATCCAAGGCCTGGGTAGTAGTATTATAAAGCTCAATATATTCTTGCTCCGGCAATCCCAAAGTAGGTGTCGGGTCTGCAAAAATTTCGGTTACAAGAAGATCTCCGCTCTTTGGTTTTAGGGCTCTTATAACAATGAAAGCGATAGAGGTGTCGCCTCTATTCCCTTGGATGTCTATCAGCGTTTGAATTTGGAGCGTATAATTTCCATTGGTAATGGGCTTACTAAACGATAAAAGCGCTAAGTTACCATTTAAATCTAACGTTACATTGTCAGGAGAACCATATCCATTAGAGAGCGTGTACTTGGTCAATTCCGTATTTACTATGACGTCATCGAATGTAAGCTGTATCTGATCTTCAATGCTTAAATCTACCTGAGTAACTTGTGCTACAAGAGTATCTTTAATCAATGGCCCAGCATAAATGTCATCTACAAAATGCTTTTGATGAAAACTGGCGGTACTCTGCTTCACCAGTATCCCAAAATATCCAGATCCTGTTCGGTAGGTAGTGGTAGCGCCTTCAATTTGGAATAAAGTTCCTCCTTCATAATCTACCCATAGTTGCAGCCAACTATCTTCGCAGGTTACTCTAATTCGTATCTTCTTAGTATTGGTTTTGCCGTCTTGACCATCCAGTAAAAGTTTTTGTACCCCATTGCGAATTTCATAGACGCTAACCTCGTCTTTGGTATTGCCAATTCTAACAAAAAGTCCGTTTTTTGTTTTGGTTAAGTTCTGGGAATCAGAAGCTAGAAAGACATCCATGTAGTTTGCAGAAGAAGTGCTGAATTGCATATTGACCCAAAAATCCCATTGGGCGTCTCCCGTAATTTGATTTGGTGTCGATAGGTAAAACACATCAGATACCACAGTTGATGTGGATTGTAGCATCTGATTTGTGACTTTAAATTTGGAGGTATCGCCGCTCCATAGAGGGCTAGTGGTTATATTCCCGTCACTAAAATCTTCGATCAATTGTGCATAGCAGGGTAAAAGGAAGACGAAATGTAAAATAAAAATAATAAGTCTCATTCTTTAGAGGTAATTCGAGTTTTCAATTCTTTGTAAATCCCCACAAAGGTTAAATGATTTAGTGGGAATTCAAGGAAAACATGAAGTACACTCAGAAAAAATAATGCAGAGAGTCCTAATTTGTAATCGTAGATATACAGTGCAACAGAAGCAATCCAAATGGAAAATGCCACGGTAAGCCGTGTTTTGGATACCTGATGCCAGTTGATTATTTTGGTTTTACTAAACCAATTGAGATAATGATACGTATAGGCAAAGGCAATGAAAATCTGCATTTTAAGGGCAATGGTGGAGAGCATTTTGCCGTTAGGCGTAGAGATAAGATAGGTGGTTTTTTTAGCCCAACCCATGAAGATGGCTATTTGTCCGCCTAGCTCTATAAACTTGCTTTGCATCATAGTGTTAAGCCAATATTCGCTTAGCTCGTATTGACTAGGTTTAGGTCGTTGGTATACGATTAGAAAAAGTATTCCTAAGAAGACAAAAAGCGATGCATACCCCGAAGTATTTCGTGACTTAAGTGCTCCATATAGAATAAAAGCCCCCGTAAAAACATAGACATGAATTACGGTGGGTAGCATCATTCCGATTATCATGGTGTAGGCATTTATTCCATTTAAGAAATAGGCAGCAATAAGTCCTATGGCCATTAGTCCATATCGGTAGCCCGTTTTTTTAACAAAAGTCATCATCACGGCGGTGTAAAATGCCAAGAAGATAAAACTTCGCTCATAGTGTAACATGAAGTCAGAAATGGGTTTAAACCAAGAGTTTACAATTGCCTCATTCCATGTTTTGGTAATTTCATATTGACCAAATTGCTTGTAGGCAAAACCAAACGTCATGAGGGCACACAGCAAAATTAGTATCCAGGTATCTTTCTTGTTGGTGATGAAATAGGCTCGATTGTCTAACCAACCTATTTCGGTAAGGTAATGCAGTGGTCCTAGTATTGCATAGGATAGCAAAAACACGTGAAAAGGTAGTTTCACGGCAAGGATAAATGATCCAATCATCAGTCCTATATTGAGGTAGTCAAGTTGTTTTCCCTTCACTCTGGACAAATCTAATCTATAATAATATGCTGTACATATATCTCATGTTATTTTTTTGTGCGGTAATAGTACATTTGTTAGCATATTTAAACGTAAAATCAAATCAACATGAAAAAAGGAATTATTGTATTAGTCGTAATCGGATTAATCTTACTATGGTTTGTCTCTAAATACAATGGGTTAGTTGGAGCTCAAGAAAGCATAGATAGCGTATGGGCTAAAGTGGAAACCCAATATCAACGCAGAGCTGACCTTATACCCAATTTAGTGAATACCGTTAAAGGATACGCTGATTTTGAGCAGGAAACGCTTACTAAAGTAGTAGAAGCAAGAGCAAAGGCAACACAAACAACCATAGATCCTAGCAACATGACCGCTGCACAATTACAGAATTTTCAAGGTGCACAAGGAGAATTGTCAGGAGCACTTTCTCGTCTTTTGGTAACCATAGAAAAATATCCAGATCTTAAAGCGAATCAAAATTTCTTGGAGCTGCAAGCTGAACTTGCGGGTACTGAAAATAGAATAGGAGTAGCGAGAGATAACTTTAACAGCGAGGCCAAAAATTACAATACCACCATTAAAAAATTCCCAACAAATATAATTGCGGGGTTATTTAATTTTGAGGCTAAGCCTTATTTTGAAGCAGATGCTGGTTCTAAAAATGCACCTAAAGTTGAATTTTAATTGAATTTGATGGGTTTATTTAAGTGGGAACCACTCACTTCGTACGAAGAGCAAAAAGTCCTCCAAGCTATTGCTGATGCCGAGTTGGAAACATCTGGTGAGGTGAGGTTGCACATGGATAAGTGGTGTAAGACAGACCCGCTGTATAAAGCTAAAAATTTGTTTGCTCACTTGGGCATGGATAAAACCAAAGAACGAAATGGTGTGCTCATCTATGTGGCAGTTAAAGAAAAAAAATTTGCTATAGTTGGCGATGAAGGAATAGATAAAGTGGTCCCAGAAGATTTTTGGGAAAGCACGAAAGAAATAATTAAAATGCACCTTGCTAAAGGAGAATTAGTTGCTGGTCTTGAAGCGGGAATTGCCGAAGTAGGCATACAGCTCAAACAATTTTTTCCTTACCAAAGTGACGATAAAAATGAATTGCCAAACGAAATAAGCTATGGGTAGAAAAACAGGATTACTTATATTACTTATTAGTTGCGTAATTGCGGGAGCTAAGGAACCACCTAATGCACCAACAAATGCACGTTGGGTTAACGATTTTGCGAACGTATTAGAGTCTGATCAAGAGCTATTCTTGTTAGAAAAACTCAAAGCGTATTACGATTCTACATCCACCGAAATAGTTATTGTGACGGAAAGTTCATTAGAAGGTGACGATGCCTTTGATTACAGCTATCGATTAGTAGAAAAATGGAAAATAGGTCAGGCGGGTAAGGATAATGGAATACTCGTATTTGCTGCCATTAACGATCGAAAAATATTTATTCAAGTAGGTAGAGGAGCAGAAGGTGCACTTCCGGATATGTATGCAAAACGAATAATTGAGAACATACTAAAACCTAATTTCAGAGAAAATAATTACGGTAAAGGTTTTAACGAAGGTACAGATGCCATTATTCAATATATGAATGGTGAGTTTGTAAATGACAATCCTGAAGGTGCCAAAAAAGGAATGCCTTTTTGGTTGATCATAGTCATTTTTATCATAGTCTATGTGCTCTTTAATCGTGGAGGTAACAACGGTAAAACATTCAATAAAAATAATAATCTCGGTAGCAACGCATTACCTTTTCTATTGTTAGCTAGCCTTGGAGGCGGCAGAGGTGGAAGTGGCGGTAGCGGTGGAGGCGGTTTTGGAGGCGGTTTCGGCGGCGGAAGTTTTGGTGGTGGCGGTGCTGGCGGTAGTTGGTAAAAAAAATGGAAAATGTACTCTTTATAGACATAGAAACAGTTCCGCAAGCCAAGAGCTATGAAGCGCTAAGTGATAGATGGAAAAAATTATGGAACCAAAAAGCAAGTTACTTAGCTAAGAACGACGAAACGCCAGAAGAACTCTATCCCAGAGCAGGTATTTATGCGGAGTTTGGTAAAGTGATATGCATTAGTGTGGGGTATTTAGTAAATACCGCAGACGGTCGTAAGTTTAGAGTAAAGAGTTTTTATGGACATAATGAGCGAGATATCTTACACGATTTTTGTGACTTACTAGCTCAAAATTACTTTAGTAAAACTCATTTTTTGTGTGCGCATAATGGGAAGGAATTTGATTTTCCTTATTTGTGTCGCCGTATTTTAGCCAATGCGATAGAAATGCCAGAAGTGCTTGATTTGGCAGGTAAAAAACCATGGGATATTCAACACCTAGATACCATGCAGCTATGGAAATTTGGGGATTTTAAGAGTTACACATCTTTGGATTTATTAGCAGCGGTATTCGACCTACCTACACCTAAAGATGATTTAGATGGCAGCATGATAAACGATGCATACTATCAGCATAATGATCTAGAACGAATAAAAAAATACTGTGAAAAAGATGTAGTGACCTTGGCATCTATTTTTTTAAGAATGAATAGCGAGCCAGCTTTGGCAGAAACCGAAATTAGTGTAGTATGATAAAAGCGATTTTCCCTGTACATTGGAAAGAGTACGAGTTGATTGATTCAGGCAACGGAATGAAATTAGAACAGTTTGGACAGCATGTACTCAGTAGACCTGAACCCCAAGCCATTTGGAGCCCACGACTTACCCAAGTAGAATGGGATAAAATGGCGACAGGTAGCTTCGCTCAGCAAGGTAGTCATAAGGGAGAATGGAAACTAAAAGGCAATGGTATTCCTTGGTTCATCAAATATGGCTTGGTTCAAGATACAATTAAGCTTAAACTCAACTTTACCCAGTTCAAACATATCGGTATTTTTCCGGAGCAAGCGGCTAACTGGGATTACATATACACTCAAAGTAAAGCATTAGGTAGCAAGGCAAGCGTTTTAAATTTATTCGCTTATACAGGAGGTGCTTCACTTGCAGCAAAGGCTGCCGGAGTAGATGTAGTGCACGTAGATTCTATAAAACAAGTCGTTAATTGGGCCAACGAAAATCAAGAACTCAGCAAGCAAAATGGAATTAGATGGGTGGTTGAAGACGCGCTAAAATTTGTAAGTAGGGAAGTAAAGAGAGGTAAAAAATATCAAGGTATAATATTAGATCCTCCTGCGTATGGTATTGGAACCAAAGGGGAGCGATGGAAATTGGAAGAGAAGCTGGGTATGCTGCTGGAGCAAGTAGCTCAATTACTAGACGATAAAGGTTTTTTAGTACTGAATGTCTATTCTTTGGGTTTATCACCGTATATAATTCAAAATTTAATGACGGATTATTTCCCAAATAGAGAGGTAGATATCTCAGAGTTATGCTTGCTATCCAGAACAGATCAAATTCTGCCTTTAGGCATAGTGGCTAGAATATGAACAAAAATAAGGGAGCATAATTGCCCCCTTATTTAAACTAACTAACTACTAAAATGATCAATATAATTAACTGGTAAAAATCTGTGTCCGAAAAATAACATGAAAAGATATCGAATTTTCACCCACAAAGTTGCAAATTTAAAGATGTAATGCTCACCATTTAGGCGATAAACACATAATGCATAAATCTTTTTTTTCTTGTTGGTATGTACGATTTCTAGATGTTATATTTGACGTCGTTAAATGAGAAACCTTGTTTTTATTTTTCTATTTCTAGCTAGCCTAAGAAGTATACATGCTCAAACACCCACTGTAGCCGCTAGTAACATAACGGTGGTGTCTACTTATTGCTCTCAAACAACATTGTCATGGACCAACGGTAATGGGAATGGTAGGTTAGTAGTGGCATCTAAAGGAACGCCAATAGCGATAAATCCTTCTAACAATAGTTATTATTTAGCAAACGATAGTTTTGGTATAGGTCATTCATTCTCAGCCAATCAGTATGCAATTTATAATGGCACCGGCAATTCCGTAGTCATAGACAACCTAGAAACAAACACGACCTATTACTTTGCTGTTTTTGAATTTAATGGAGGCGGTAGTGTTTTTAACTTTCGTACATCTAGTTATCCGGAAAAAAGTGTAACCACCAAAAATTTAGCGGTGAGTTTTAGTATTTCAGACCCGTATCAATGCCAACGAGGTAACAGCTTTAACTTCACAAGCAATGTCACTCAAACAGATGCATCCACTTCGGTAACCTATAATTGGGACTTTGGAAATGGCGTAAAATCTACGCTAGCAAATCCTACCTACTCGTACCCAACACACAAAATTTACAATGTAAGTCTTAAAGTAAGCTCTTTTAGATGCCAAGCTGATTACAATAAGCCGGATACAGTTGCGCCAATGCCTGTGGTTAATTTCGAGCTTTTTAAAGATTCTTTGTACAATGCTGCAACACAATGTTATACCCTTCCTGATGGTCGGAATAATCAATTTTGGTTTAAAAACAAATCGTCGTTTGGGTCTCTAGTTGGAGCAACCTGGGATTACACCTTTATTTTATGGCGATTTGGAGATGGCGTTACGGATAATTCATGGAACTCAAGTCACTCTTATGCAACGCCTGGTGCATACAACGTAAAGCTAGTAGCCATCGGTTCAAAAAATAATATTGAATTTTGCTCGGATTCATTCAATCTCGTAATGACAGTATTACCTAGCCCATTAGATAGTTCGTTACTTGAGTACGATAGTGTAATGTGCCTAGACGGTAATGTTTTTGATTTTAACTACAATTCAAGTAATCCATTGTATAACTATACTTGGAACTTCGGGGATGGGGGCACAAGCACGGTAGCTAAAAATGTGCATTCGTATGCGTCTGTGGGAGACTATAAAATGTCACTTAGTATCATTGACGATATTGGATGTACAGGTAGTTATGTCGATACAATTAAGGTTATTCCTCAACCGGTGAATCTTATTAGTGGACTCGCATCTAGCTATTGCCAAGGCTTAACAGAGTATAATCTGACCACTACAGTAGTGGGAGGTCAGTGGTTGGGTGATATTAATGCGACAACCGGAAAGTTTATTCCTTCAAAACTGGGATTAAATACCATTAGGTATGCTGTAAATGAAAGTGGATGTAGAGATACTGCGTCTGTTAGTACAACGGTAAATGAAATACCTGTTTTTGAGATGGGAGTAGACACCGTAATATGTTCAGGGACGTCATTTACCAAAAGAATCTCTCCTGACGGGGCTAATGTTCTATGGAATACCAATGCGACGGATTCTTTCTTGTCTATCAATAAGGTAGGTGTTTATTGGGCGCAGATTAGTAAAGGTGCATGCTCGTTTAGAGACAGTTTTACGGTTCAAATGATTGGGGCGCCAGTGGTTAAATTGGGTGGTGATAGCCTGCTCTGCGGAGATGGAATGAAAAAAATTAATGTAACGGCTCCAGACGCTATTTATACTTGGAGTGATGGTTATGCAGGAGGTGGGGTTAGACAAATAACCAAGTCAGGTACTTATTCTGTGGTGGTTACCAATAAATGTGGTACCGCAACGGATGATATTAAACTTACCTTCTTAGATTATGCGTGTCAAATATTTGTACCCGATGCGTTTAGCCCAAATGGTGACGGACTTAATGACTTATTCAGACCCTCTGGCAATGTAGAAATAATTGGCTTGGAAGTGTATAACGTATGGGGTGAGAAGTTATATGAAGGGAAGGACGGACTCTTTGCGTGGGACGGTAAATACGAGAATGAATTGGCTCCAGTAGGCCACTACTATTTCTTTATCCGATACCTTAATCCTGATAATGGTTTTGAGTATCCTGAATCGGTAAGCGGGGGATTGTACCTTATTAGATAACTACGGCTTTACAGTAAAAATCTAATTCCAAATCGTAACGTTGGCATGTAAATGCGAACTTGTGGTGCTTCATTAGCATTGGTGATAATCGGAATGTTCATTTTTAGTCCTGCAAGCAGGATGGTATTAGGATCTAATTGGTAGTTTAGGTCTGCGTGTCCAATGGCATTTAGTGCAAAATCGGATGGAGTGAATCCAGTATTTTTCTTGATTACATGGATATATTTTTGATCAATGGCAAAACCTTCCGTTCGAATTTTAACGTCGTTATCTACTAAGTAATGGGCACCTAAACCTCCCCCTAGTTCGAAGAATGTACTATTAGGCAATCCCTGTATTTGGAGCTTTTTTGCAAATAGCAATTGCAGTCCAATATATTTTTGACGGTAATGTAAATAAGCATTCTTTTGAGCGCCTTGACTTTGATCCCGTATGGCTCTAAGTTCAGGATGTATAATATCTAAGTATTGTAAATCTTCTTTCACCATCAAGAAGTTAGTTTGGTAATAACCAGGGATTATGCTAAAGGATGCATATCGATCCAACTGATTTTTTATTTCTATTCCAAAACTAGTATTGAAGTCCGCTTTTTTTAAACGTGTAAACGAATCGCTTAAGACCTCGGGTTGGGATCCTACTGTGCTTATATTTAAGGCTGGTTCAATCATTAATCCAATTGATAATTGTGCTTGTACCGTTCCAAATAATAAGATAGCTATACTGGTGATAATAAGTTTCATGACTTGCGAAGTAAATAATAAAATCGAGAAGTAAGTATAATAGCAGATAGTGTAAGTCCAATACTTAGCCCAATCCAAATCCCATTTACACCTTGTAAAAAGGAATAGGTGTTGGTAGAATGAGATAGTGCATAACCGATAGGCATGGCAACAATCCAATAGGCTACAAAAATGAGTATGCTGGGTATATTAACATCATTAATACCTCTTAGTAAGCCTACGGATAGTGCTTGTAAACCGTCACCTAATTGAAAAATAGCAGCTAGTATAAGAAGTTGCGATCCCATTAGAATAACCTCAGGCTCTTGCGTAAACAAAGAAGCAAATTCGTGATTAAAGATAAAAAAAAGTAAGGCAAAGAACAACATGACGCCAATACCTAACTTATGACCCATAATCCCATATTGCCGCATATTGTGTCGGTTGCCGTTGCCATATGCTTTTGCGGTGCAAATGCTACTTCCTGCAGATATGCCACTTGCAATCATGTAGGTGAGTGAAGCAAGTGTGATAGCAAGATTATGTGCTGCCAGTTCTTTGGCGCCTATCCAGCCGGCCATAATAGCGGCTGCAGCAAACGCTGCCACCTCAAAAAAATACTGAAGTCCTGAGGGGAATCCCAGCCTAATAATTTGCTTGTAAAAATATATTCTGGAAGGACGCTTAAAGGAGTTTATGAAATCCGGATAACGAATAGGTGTTTGTTTAGATTTGAATAATAAATACGTCATTGCTGTAGCCAAGAATATACGCGATATAATCGTGGCGTAACCTGCTCCATTTAGTCCGTATGCCTGAAATCCCCAATGCCCGTAAATGAGAAGCCAGTTAAAAAATATATTAATAAGCAATGCAATTAAGGTTATGACCATACCGCCTTTGGTGTAGCCAAATCCATCGCAAAGTTGTTTGGAAAACAAAAAGAATAACATGGGCGTGAGCGACCATAGTAATAGTTTAAGATATGGAATAGACAACTGAGCAACTACATCCGTTTGTTTAAACATTTCAAAATTGTAAATAATCCCCAGAATAACCAAAGAAGCCACTACGGAAAGTGCTAAGGTCATTACGAAACAATCACGTGCTACGATGCTATAGGATGAGGTTTTGTTTTTTCCTTGGAGCATACTAATGATGGTAGAGTAGGCAATAGTCACACCCAATGGGAATACAGCAACTAAGAAAAAGATACTGTTGCTAATCCCGGCGGCGGCAAGTTCTTCGTGTCCTAGATATCCAACCATTAGGGTGTCAAAAAAGCCGGTTAAAACGATACCAATCTGCCCGATAATGATAGGCCAGCTAAGTTTGAGAATGTCGCGTAGGTAGGTGTTCAAAAAGATTATTTTAAGTCTGCAAAAGAAATTTGTAAAATGCAGTAAACAACATAGAATTTTGGATTTTTATCCGCACCAACCTATGCCTAAAGATCTCCTCAATTATAGAGGGTGAAAAGGATGTCTTACGCTACCTGAAAGAGCAGTTTAGGGGCTTCCGTGTACATATTGGTGTGCACAAAAGCAGCACTGGTATTACACGCAAATGCAGCTTGTAGGCCGTCTGCTCGCTCTTCAATGCTGGCAAACCAAGTGCTACTCGCAATAAGTTCGTCCCAGCACGTGCGCACTTCAAAGCCATATTGGCCTGTGGCATTTTTTGTTTTTACGTAGTTGGTCTGAAAGTGCATGTGTAATCGCAAGGTGTCCAGAAATTGGTGGCATTCTTTGAACGTACTAAATGATTTACTGGTAAGTAATAAATTTACTCCCTGATCATAAAGCTCAAGGTGAAAAGTGGAGCCTCGCTCCTCGATAGTGTAAATTGGTCTTTTCATTTTATACTTAAATTAAAGTGTGTTAATACAAGCTGTTACGGCAATAAACAAGATACTAATATTATCATTAATTTGATAAAATTATTATCATTTGCCCTTTTATTAAATGTAATACATCAATCTGAATTTCCAACAACTTTAAAAATTTATACTAAAAAAAATACGAATGTTTACATCTTGACAAGTTTGGATGTGTGCCACTATAACTTTGTCCTTGATAATATAAATTAGAAGTGTCACACAGATTTTCATATATATACTTGGTGCTTATTGTCGGAGTGATTTCCCTATTTGCAACGTGTAAAAAAACACCAAATACGGGCAACACTTTGGATGAAGACGAATCAGAAATTGTAGATAAAGAGGTAGATGATTTTGTGGAGGAGGAAATACCCGCAAAGCCAAGTTTAATTAAAAATGAGCCGTTCTCCTTTGTTAGAAACAAAAATGGATACAGTCAAGATTACTTCAGAAGTCCATTTGATACTGCGATTTTTGCGTCAGGTACTTTCTGTGAATTACGTGGAACTCATTTTCATGCCGGTTTAGATATACGAACTGGGGGTCAAGAAGGCTGGGAAGTGCTATCCGTAGCAGATGGTTATGTGGAGAGAGTAAAAGTGGATATAAATGGGTATGGTAGAGTAGTGTATATCCGCCATACCAATGGTTTTACTTCGGTGTATGGTCACTTGCAAAAGTTTACAGGAGCACTTGCTAATTATGTAAAGGAGGCGCAGTATGAGCAACGTGCATTTGAAGTGGATTTGTACCCCAAAGCTGGAGAAATAAAAGTAGTAAAAGGGCAAATTTTTGCGCTTAGTGGCAATACAGGCGGAAGCGCTGGACCGCATCTTCATTTTGAAATTAGGGATAAAAAAGGAAACCCAACCAATCCTTTGCTACACGGAATTAAGGTCGTAGATAAAATAAAGCCAGAGATTAAACGCATTGGTATTTATCAAAAAGACAAAGAAATTTTGTATGCCCAAGGGAATTATCC
>CAMDCQ010000013.1 GCA_945890595.1 Chitinophaga pinensis | reverse complement strand
CGACCATGGAAAACAGGTATTGATAAAAGCCAGAATTAGCTAAAACTTCTACCCTAGACTTTTTTTTTTAGTTACGTCTATAGCGTGCTGTAATGATGCCAATTTTATCAAGCATAACTCCACGTGCAAGCGGGTATTCCTACTTGTCTTATAATTCATGTCGGTTTCACCCAATATATTTATGGCGTTAATGATAAATGACGGCGTAACTGCCAAAGCTTGCTTGTGATATCTACCTGCTATTTCTTTTGATTTTTCTAATAGCTGTTGGCTATTCGCATTTTGAGCAACCAGTAAATCCCTGAAATGATTAGCTAATCCGTTAATAAATAATTGCCCGTCAAAACCATTGCGTTGTATTTCATCGTAGTTGACCAGCACCGAACTTATATCGCCATCAAGGAAACCGTCTACCATCTTAAAATAGTAGTCGTAATCTAAAATATTTAAATTCTCAATGACATCAGCGTAAGTAATCTTTCCATCTTTGCCAAAACTAGCCATTTGATCAAAAATAGACAGCGCATCTCGCATTGCGCCATCGGCCTTTTGTGCAATTAGATGTAATGCATCCTCTTCTGCCTCTATGTGCTCATCTTTCGCTATTCCCTGCAGGTGACTTACTATCTCAGGTATTTGAATCCTATCAAAGTTAAAAACCTGACATCGAGATAATATGGTTGGAAGTATTTTATGCTTTTCGGTAGTTGCTAATATAAAAATAGCATACTTAGGAGGTTCTTCTAAAGTTTTCAGGAAAGCATTGAATGCTTGCTGTGACAACATATGTACCTCATCTATGATGTACACCTTATATACTCCTGTTTGCGGAGGTATCCGGACTTGTTCATTGAGCGCCCTAATATCATCAACAGAATTGTGAGATGCCGCGTCAAGTTCAAAAATATTAAATGAAAAATCATAACCCTCAGGAACAGTTCCTTTGTTTATCTCCTTTGCCAAGATACGGGCACAAGTAGTTTTGCCTACGCCTCTGGGTCCGCAAAAAAGAAAGGCTTGAGCCAAACGATCGTTGGTTATCTCATTAATAAGCGTTTCGGTAATATGCTGTTGCCCAACTACCGTATCAAAGGTTTCAGGTCTATATTTTCGTGCACTTACTACGTAACTTCCCATTGAAGTGCAAAGTATGTTTACTAGAAGGTGATAAACAAGAGGTGTTGAAAATTTAGTCAATAAATAACTGTAATTCGTGGCTTATGACCAACAGATTTCCTGCGATACGTAAAGGGTCACTTTGCAGTCAATAAGTCTTTAGTTTTGAGCACTTTGTGCTAAAATATTTTCTAAATACGAAAGATTCAGGATATACCTCAAATTTTAAGATAGACTTAGTTGTGTATTTATATTTTAAAATATTACTTTTGCAGCCCTAAAAATTATTTTTAAACACAATAACAATGGCAAAAACACATTACGAGTCTGTGGTTGTTCTTACACCCGTGCTTAGCGAAAAGATGTTGCAAGATGCAGTATCCTCTTTCGAAAAGCTGATCACAGAAAACGGTGGAGAGCTCATCCACAAAGAAAATTGGGGCCTTACTAAAATGGCTTATCCAATTCAGAAAAAAACAACAGGTTTCTATCAAATTTTCGAATTTGCGGCTGAGGCAGATGCACAAATCGTTGACAAGCTTGAACTAGCTTATCGACGTGATGAGCAAGTTTTAAGATACTTATGTATCAAACTTGACAAGCACGCTATCAAGTACAATGAGAGAAGAAGAAACGGAGAATTTAAAAAAGCTAAACTAGTAGATAATACTAGTGCTGCTCCAGTAGCAGAAGCTAAATTAGCAACTATAACTAGCGAAGAGGAGGAATAAATCATGGCTAAAAGACAAAAATACACCAGAGTTCCTGTAATACGTCCTAAGAAGTATTGCAGATTCAAGAAAAGTGGAATCAAGTACATAGACTACAAGAATCCAGATTTTTTAATGGCTTTTATTAATGAGCAAGGCAAGTTATTACCAAGACGTATTACAGGTACTTCGCTTAAATATCAACGAAAAGTGGCTGTAGCCGTTAAGAGATGTAGACATATTGCTTTACTTCCTTACGTAGCAGATCAAATGAAATAAGTTTAACCAAATTAAATTTTAACGCAATGAAAGTTATATTAAAAGATTTCGTAAAAGGATTTGGTGAGAAAAATGATATCGTAGAAGTAAAAAACGGCTTCGGTAGAAATTACCTTATTCCTCAAGGATTAGCAACAATTGCTACTCCATCTGCCATCAAAATGGCAGAAGAAAACGTGAGACAAGCTGCTCACAAGCAAACAAAAATTAAGGAAGATGCTCAAGCACTTGCAGAAAAGTTGACAGGAATGAAGGTTACTGTTCCAACAAAAGCAGGTTCTAATGGTAAAATCTTTGGTTCTGTTACCGCTATGCAATTAGCTCAAAGTCTGGTAGACAGAGGGTTTGATATTGACAAAAGAAAAATAACTACTCCTGAAATTAAAAATATAGGAGAATACAAAGCATCTATTCAATTACACAAAGAAATTTCTGTAGAAATAGACGTAGACGTAGTTCAAGAGTAATACTTACTATTCTTTCGAATAAATGTATAAAATCCCGACTTTAGAGTCGGGATTTTTTTTGCCTAAAAAAGCAGACAACTATTCGTGTCTTAATGCTTCAATTGGGTTAATACGTGATGCCTTATACGCCGGCCATATTCCAGCACTCAAGCCAACTACTGTACACACAGCCAATGCGAGACCAATCCAATTCCAAGGTATAATAAAGCTACCCCCGATCATACTACTAATTAAATTCCCCATGGTGATGCCTAATATAACACCTCCTAGACCACCTATTTGACATATTACAATGGCTTCAATCACAAACTGGTTTAAAACAGTTTTACTTCGTGCACCTATAGCCTTACGAGTACCTATTTCTTTAGTGCGCTCCGTAACAGAGACCAACATAATATTCATTAAAGCTATAGCAGCTCCCATCAGCGTAATTGCGGCGATATAAACAGCACCCAACAAAATAACGTTTAAGTTCTCCATCAACGATGCAGAAATACTATCCGATTTTATAATACTAAAATTTGTTTCCTCTTTTACCTGTAACTTACGTATCTGTCTAAATAAATTCTCAGAATACCCTGCCATTGCATCCAAATTGGCAATACTAGGAACACTAACCCCAATATTGTAACTCAAGTTGTCTGTTGGAAATTTATCCCTAGCCAAGGTTACAGGCATCAAAATTATTCTATCCCCTCCAAAATCAAACGCTCCCCCTTTACTGGCAAAAAGACCAACAATTCGTAGCTTTACTCCGCCCACCTTTATATCCTTGTTGATACAACTTTCGGCACCAAAAAGGGATTCTTTTATCTCTTGACCAATCACCGCTACATTAATATTGCGTTCTACATCTGCCATTGTTAAATTCCTACCTTCGGCTAAGTCGTATCCAGCAACAGAGAGATAGGATTCGTCAGCTCCTATAATCGTAGAATTTGGATTGGTTTTTTTATTGCCATTCTTGGCTACAGCATTCCAAGAATTAGATGAATTTACCGAGACCTCTGCATCTTCTTCAAATCTATTTTTAAACTCTGAGGCTTCCTTGTAGGATATGTTTTCAAAAAATGTTCGTTTATTTTTTCTATTCAATGAAAAACCCGACGACCTATTTTGGATATTAAAAGAGTTGGATCCCATAAAACTAAAGTTTTTCACCAAGCTACTCTCTATACCGTCTATAGCCGTAAGAATACCAACCAATGCCATTATGCCAAAAGAAATAATGAGACAGGTAATAATAGTTCTGGTAATATTACCCCTAATACTTGTGAATGCTTCTTTAAAATTTTGGTAAATGGTCATATTATTCCTTCAAAGTAAGTACATAAGTAGACACCCCGTGTGCGCATCTATTAAATGAAGTAATTTTTCGATTTTATAAATAAATAAAGAGGCAATAGCTTTAATTTCGCTATCTACATATGATACTATCCTTAGACATAGCACAGGCCATTTTTACGATTCTTAATTTTACCATTCCTGCACTTATTGTGTTCGGTGTAACCTATTATCTTTTACAATCCTTTCTTAATGAGCAACGAAAAGTAAGAATTTTAGAATTAAAAAAAGAGCAGGCCAATGCACTTACGCCTATAAAACTTCAAGCCTATGAAAGACTTACCTTATTACTTGATCGTATCTCCCCAGACCAATTAGTTTTACGATTATCCAAAGCGGGGCAAAGTGCCCAACAACTCCATTATGAATTAATCCAGACGATTAATAGTGAGTTTAACCACAATATTGCTCAGCAGATATATGTATCGGATGAATCTTGGCGTATGGTTAAAGCGGTTAAAGAACAAATGTTATCGTTGATTGATCAGAGTTTTCGAGAATGTGAACCAAATGAAACAGGACCAGGATTAGGCAAAAAAATATTACACAAACTAATTGCTGAACGGGTTCATCCGACACAAAAAGCAATTGAACTATTGAAGAAAGAAATTGAAATTGCCCTGTAAAATATTCCTTATTTTACTCGTTTTATATGGTTGTAAGACGAGAATAACGCCAGTAGCTCAAGCTACAAGTAACATTCAATTAAGCATAAACGACAAGTCAGACAAACAAATTGAAGATATAATAAGCCCTTATTCACTTGGAATGGCCGCAGCGATGAACGAGGTAATAGGATATAGTCCCTCATTTGTAGAAAAGAAAAAACCCAGTAGTGCATTAGGTAATTTTATAGCAGACGCTGTAATGGAAAGTGCTATTAAAGAATATCCACTTTCTACTATTTGTATACTAAACTATGGAGGAATTCGTAGCACCCTAGATTCAGGTGAGATAACCGTTGGTGACATATTCCAAATTATGCCCTTTGAGAATGAAATTGTAATCTTAAAATTAAACACGATTTATATAGATTCTCTACAAAATTTTATCCGTATAAAAGGGGGAGAGCCTATGTCAGATAATATTAATTCACTAAAAAAAGTTGCGACAAGCGATCAAGACTATTTTTATTTGGTTACTTCTGATTACATGGCTAACGGCGGAGATAATTATAGTTTTCTAACACGGGCAACGGAAAGAGTAGATACAGGTGTAAAAATACGAGATGCTATATTGGCCTATGTAAAAATTCATCAGCCTATCACTTTCGATACGAAAATCAGAGAATTATGAACCGGAAAGAATTCATATACAAAGCAGCGTTAATTGGCGCAGGTGCGTCAATAGCACCAAAAGCCTTATTCGGCCAAAATAATGATCGATTAGTCATTTTGCATACGAACGACTGGCACAGCCACATCGAACCTTTTCCTGATAACGATAAAAAGTATCCAGGATTAGGAGGTGCAGCCAAAAGAGCAGCAATGATTAACGAAATAAGAGCTCTTCACAAAAACGTGCTTGTACTAGACAGTGGAGATATTTTTCAAGGAACACCTTACTTTAACTATTATGGAGGTGAATTAGAGTTCAAGTTAATGAGCGAAATGGGATACGACTATGCCACATTAGGAAATCACGACTTTGACGCAGGTATTGAAGGATTGATTAAACAACTTCCGCACGCTCGTTTTAAATTCTTATGTGCCAATTACGATTTTAGCAACACCTTATTAGATGGCAAGGTAAAACCTTATGCCATTTGTCACAAAGGGAAATTTAAAATTGGAGTTTTCGGGATAGGAATTGAATTAGATGGCTTAGTACCTAAAAAACTTTATGGCGAAATTAAATACAAAGATCCTATAGAATGTGCCAATAAAACTGCATCACTTTTGAAAGACAAGGGTTGCAACTTAATAATATGCTTATCACACCTTGGTTATGAGTACGAGGATAACAAGATTAGCGATACTATTTTAGCTGGAATGTCCAAAAATATAGACTTAATTTTAGGTGGTCATACCCACACATTTTTGAGTTCTCCACAACCCATTTTCAATCATGATAAAAAGGAAATTTTTATTAATCAAACCGGATGGGCAGGCTTAAACTTGGGACGCATTGATTATGAGCTTAGTAACTCGAAGAGCTCGCAAATTATAGGGTTTAGCTATACAAATATTTCATAACTTCAATACCATTTTTATTTTTTTAGAAACTTTTTTTACCCCAACTTGCACCACTCTAACAGGGGGAGAACCTGTTGAGATAATAATTTTTTTAAGCTAACTTTTTAACAACCAAAAACTTACATGAGCGAACATCAAGAGGCGGTGTGGAAAAAATGTCTTCAAACAATAAAAGACAATGTCAATCCACAAAGTTTTAAAACATGGTTTACACCCATTAAACCTTTAAAATTAGAAGACAAGGTACTAACGATACAAGTTCCTAGTCAATTTTTTTATGAATGGTTAGAGGAACACTATGTTGCCTTACTTAAAAAAACCCTTGAAAAAGAGTTAGGTGCAGGCTCCAAGTTAGAATATAATGTAATTGTAGAAAACAGTAACGGAAGTTCAAGACCATACACAGTTAGTATGCCTACTCGAAATGTTACTCATAACAACAAGAACGAGATGGGAATGCCAATTAACCTCTCCAACAACATACACAATCCATTTATTATACCAGGTCTAAAAAAGTTGAATGTTGATTCTCAACTCAACTCTAATTACACTTTTGACAATTTTGTGGAAGGAGAGTGTAATAGGCTAGCGCGTTCAGCTGGTTATGCAGTTGCTAATAAGCCAGGAGGCACAGCCTTCAATCCGTTGATGATTTTTGGCGGAGTGGGTTTAGGCAAAACACATTTAGTACATGCTATTGGAAATCGTATCAAAGAAATATCAAGTAATAAGTCTGTACTGTACGTTTCTTCAGAGAGATTTATTAATCAATATGTAGATAGTGCCAAGAATGGCAACTACAATGATTTTTTACATTTCTATCAGATGATTGACGTCCTTATTGTAGACGATGTTCAATTCTTTGCCAAAAAAGAAAAAACACAAGAAATATTTTTTCAAATATTCAACTACCTGCACCAAAACGGAAAACAACTAATCTTAACCTCTGACCGTGCTCCAAAGGATCTCAAGGATGTAGACGAAAGATTATTATCTAGATTTAAATGGGGACTTTCTGCAGACTTGCAAAATCCTGACTTCGAAACACGGATCTCTATCTTGGAACAAAAGATGTATCAAGATGGCATTAAGTTTCTTCCAGAGGTAATAGAATATGTAGCTAATAAAGTAGATAGCAACATACGCGAACTAGAAGGCGCATTAATTTCACTTATTGCGCAGGCTTCTCTAAACAGAAAAGAAATCGACTTAGAAATGACTAAGAAAATGATGAAAAACTTTGTTAAGAATTCATCACGAGAAATTTCAATCGAATTTATTCAAAAACTCGTTTCTGATTACTTTGGCGTGAGTGTAGACCTTATGAAGTCTAAAACACGTAAGAGAGAAATTGTTCAGGCACGTCAAATATCAATGTTCTTTGCTAAACAACTGACTCAAGCTAGTCTTAAAAATATCGGTATGTACTTTGGAGGCAGAGATCATTCAACGGTTATTCATGCTTGCCAAACAGTAAACGATCTTATAGACACGGACAAGAAGTTCAAATCTGATGTAGACGAACTGACTAAAAGAATAAAAATAAATACATACTAGCCGTAATTCTAGAACATTTTTAAAGCCTTAATCTTATGTGATTAAGGCTTTATTTTTTTAGGTAATATTCAAGTAACACTTCCAACGGTATTATTCACTACCTTTGCACCCATTTTAGATACAGCAATTTATGCAAAAAATTAGAAACGTAGCCATAATAGCTCACGTTGACCACGGTAAAACTACCCTAGTAGACAAAATTCTTCAAGCCTGTGAATTTTTTAAAGATCACGAAAAACCTGGAGAATTAGTTATGGATAACAATGACATTGAAAAAGAACGTGGTATTACTATTCTTTCTAAAAATGTTTCTGTTCAATACAAAGGCACCAAAATAAATATTATCGACACCCCTGGTCACAGTGATTTTGGTGGCGAGGTAGAACGTGTAATGAATATGGCTGACGGCGTGCTACTATTAGTAGATGCATTTGAAGGGCCTATGCCTCAAACACGTTTTGTGTTACAAAAAGCATTAGAAGCTGGATTAAAGCCAGTGGTGGTTGTAAACAAAGTAGATAAAGAAAACTGTACTCCAGAGGAGGTACATGAGAAGGTATTTGACCTCATGTTTGCACTGGATGCTAATGAAGATCAGCTCGATTTTGCCACTGTATATGGGTCAGCAAAAAATGGTTGGATGAGCAATGATTGGAGAGAACCTACCGACAATATGTTCGCTGCCTTAGATGCAATTTTAGCACACGTTCCTGCACCTGTGCAAGAAGAAGGGAATGTACAAATGATGATTACTTCATTAGATTTTAGCAAGTATACTGGCCGTATCGCTATTGGAAAACTAAAAAGAGGCGAATTATTGATAAATCAAAATGTTTCTTTGGTTAAAAGAGATGGAAGTGTTTCTAAAACCAAGGTAAAAGAACTTTTCTTATATGACGGTCTTGCCAAAGTAAAAGTAGAAAAAGTTACCGCAGGAGATATTTGTGCAGTAACAGGACTTGAAGGTTTTGAAATTGGTGATACTATATCTGACCCAGAAAACCCTGAAGCTTTACCTTCTATAAGTATAGACGAACCTACAATAAGTATGTTGTTTACCATTAACGATTCTCCTTTCTTTGGTAAAGAAGGAAAATATGTAACTAGTAGACATATTAAAGATAGACTGGAGCAAGAGCTAGAAAGAAATCTTGCCATGAAACTACAAGAAACTGCTACTGCAGATTCTTTCTTGGTATATGGCAGAGGAGTATTGCATTTAGCGGTACTTATTGAAACTATGCGTAGAGAAGGCTATGAATTACAAATTGGTCAACCTCGTGTAATCATCAAAGAAATTGACGGAGTAAAATGTGAGCCAGTAGAAGAGTTGATTATTGATGTACCTGAGTATCACAGCGGCAAGGTTATCGAATTTGTATCCTTGAGAAAAGGAAATATGCTCAGTATGGAACCTAAAGGAGATGTAATGCATCTTGAGTTTGAGATCCCATCACGTGGAATCATCGGACTGCGAAACACGCTACTTACTTCCACGCAAGGAGAGGCAATCATCTCACATCGTTTTAAAGAATTTCAACCTCACAAAGGAGATATTCCACAGCGTATAAACGGTTCATTGATTAGTATGGAAAATGGCGGTGCCATTCCTTATTCACTCAATAACTTACAAGATAGAGGTAAATTCTTCGTATCTCCAAATCAAGCAATTTACGAAGGACAAGTGGTAGGTGAACACTCACGTCCTGGAGATGTAGTGGTGAATCTAACAAAAGCCAAAAAACAAAGTAACGTTCGAAGTAGTGGCGCAGATGAGAAAATTAAACTTATTCCACCACAGCTTTTCACCTTGGAAGAAGCATTAGAGTATATACAAGCTGATGAGTATGTAGAAGTTACTCCTGAAAATATTCGTTTGCGTAAGATCTACTTGCTAGAACACGAACGTAAAAGAGCCAAAAACGGAGCTCTTTCTATTTAATACCATCTTAAACTAGGGCTCAGATTAGGTTTAAACTAAGACTTTGGTTTATTCTTAATCTAAGCCTTACATTTGTTTCATGAGTAAAATACTTTTTTATCTTATTCTAAAACCACTATCCTACTTGCCTTACTGGCTGTTATACTGTTTTTCTGATTTTTTATCCTTCGTATTTTTTACGCTAATTCGTTACCGTAAAAAAGTAGTTCTTTCCAATCTCAGGAATTCATTTCCCCATAAGACAGAACGAGAAATCAATGCAATCTGCAGGGCGTTTTATAGCCACTTTAGTGACTTAATTGTAGAAAGCATAAAACTATTTAGTATTACCCAAAAAGAAATAGATGAACGATTTGTGGTAAACGCACAGAACGCTCTTCCCTCCTATTTTCAAAAAGGCCAAGATGTTCTAATCGTAGGGGGCCATTATAATAACTGGGAAATGTTGGCGTCAGGATTACATCAACAAGTTCCACATGACGTTGTAGCCTTGTATAGCAAACTAAATAATCCTTTTTTTGACCGTAAAATAAGAGCTTCGCGCAGCGCATTTGGTTTACGAATGGTCACAACTAAAGACTCTTTCACTTATTTTACCGAAGAACATACCACTCCAAGAATGACTGTTTTTGGCGCTGATCAGAGTCCAACCTATAGTAAATCTGTACTTTGGACTACTTTTTTAAATCAAGAAACTGCTGTAGCCTTGGGTACAGAACGATTTGCCAAAAAATATAATTTACCCGTTTTATACGGTTCTATTCACAAAGTTAAGCGAGGGCATTACACCCTAGATATCGATGTACTTTTTGATGACCCTACTCAAACGGATGAAGGAGAAATAACTATAGCGCATACCCAAAAACTAGAAGAGCAAATACTCGCACACCCTGAATTTTGGCTATGGACGCACAAACGATGGAAACGCGTAAGAAAAGAAAATGAGTAATCTATCTAAACCAATTATCAAAGGGACAGACGTTTTTATCGCTCCTACTGCTACTGTGATAGGCGATGTAAGACTAGGAGACCAAGTAAGCGTTTGGTACGGAGCTGTTTTAAGGGGAGACAGTGATGCCATTACCATTGGTGCCCGAAGTAATATACAAGACAATGCTGTCATTCATTGTGATCCCAATGAACCCACACATATCGGTGAAGAGTGCATAATTGGTCATGGCGCAATTGTTCATGGGGCCACGCTGGCTAATAATGTTTTGGTAGGCATGAATGCAACCATACTTAATAATGCTCAGATTGGAGAGTTTTCTGTCATTGGGGCAAATGCTTTGGTAACTAACTGCAGCATTATCCCTCCCTATTCTCTTGTTTTAGGGTCGCCAGCAAAAGTGGTAAAAACAATTTCTGACGAACAGGCAGAAAAGATAAAAATAAATGCAGAAGTATATGTGGCAAAAGCCAAAGAATTTTCTGAATACTATAAAACCTCACCATAAAAAAAGTCGCTTGTCTTGCGACAAACGACTTTGATTACAAAATTCAAAGCAACAACAATTAATTACTGCTCAAAAGTCTTTGTGGTTAATCGACCATCTGCATCCCACATTTTCCAAGTACCTACTTTTTGACCCTCTTTGTAGTACATCTCAAATCTTATTTTTCCAGCTTCATCCCAAACCACCCACTTACCTTCTTTCTTATCATTATGAAATGCAGCAATACTAGTTAACGCTCCATTATCAGTGTATTGAAACCAGTTACCTGACCGTTTGCCATCCATAAATGCTCCTTCTTCTTTTATAGCACCATTTGCATGATAGTATACTGCAGACCCCGATAGTAAACCATTGTTCACAGAAATAGTAGCTAGTTTAATACCAGACTCAAATTGTTCATACTCGCCTGAGAACAAACTCCCATCTTCATTGAAATATATACCATCTTTAACAACAATATTGGTCGTTAAAGCAAAAGTTACAAAGGTGAAAAATGCGGCAGTTATGGTTAGAAGGCTTCTCATATATTTTATGTGCGTTAACAATTCGATAACAAACTTAACATTAATTTAACATTGTGCAAAATTTTTTATTACAACTTCTTATTGCAGTATATCAATTAACAATGTACAACCCTTAGAAAGGCTTGTGGTTATTCTTATCTTTGCAGAGATCAAACGATTAATAAAAATAAGATAAAATGTCAGTATTAGTAGGAAAAAAAGCTCCACATTTCAGTGCAGGAGCGGTAATCAACGGAGAAGAAATAGTAGAAAATTTCTCCTTAAGCGAATATGCAAAAGACAGCTATGCTATCTTTTTCTTTTACCCAAAAGACTTCACTTTTGTGTGTCCAACAGAGTTACATGCTTTTCAAGCGAAGCTTGCTGATTTCGAAGCAAAAGGCTGTAAAATAGTAGCCTGCTCCACAGACACTGAAGAAAGTCATTGGGGATGGTTACAAATGGCAAAGGATCACGGTGGTATACAGGGCGTTACCTATCCTATAGTTGCAGACACTACCAAAACGATCACCACTAACTACGGTATTTTGTTTGGAGATTATGACTACAATGAAAATAATGAACTGATAGCTACAGGACCGATGATTGCCTACAGGGGATTATTCTTAATTGATAAAAATGGAGTAGTAAGACATCAAGTAGTAAATGACCTACCATTGGGAAGAAGTATTGATGAAGCTATGCGTATGCTAGACTCACTTATTCACTTGGATACACATGGTGAAGTTTGCCCTGCAAACTGGTCTGAAGGTAAAGATGCGATGAATGCTACATTTGGCGGAGTTGCTGATTACCTCGCAAAACATTAAGATTGATTTTTGTAAACAACCAAAAAGCCACTTCTTTGCGAGGTGGCTTTTTTTTGCTCTATGACTTAACATGGAGGTGTTGGTAAAAATAATTATGAAATACTATTTCTCACCTTCAAGGTATATTCTCTTAAGGCGGTTTTTAGGTCAACTCCCTTTTCAGCCATATATTCTAAAATGAAAATAGCCGCTAGAACATGTGTAAGCTGCTCACCTTCATCTTTACCTTCTATTTCAATTTCAGGAATTTGTTCCTCATATAACGCGGCTTCGGCTTTTTGTAACTCAACTAAGCTATAAGCTTCTGTAATTTTTTTAATGACAGGAATCTGCATCTTATTCTTGATCTAACTTATAAGGACTCTAATAATTCAACCACTTTTGGCTCAAGACTGGTAGCCGCTCCGTTTACAAGCTTACCATTTTTAAATACCGCAAAATACGGCAAGTTATCTACCCCCGCAGCTTTACGTGCTTCGAGATTTTCTTCCGCATTCACATCTAAAAAGATAATACCTGAAAATCGCTCATCCTCAGACAAACGTCTGTACTTAGGCGCAAAAAGCTTGCAACTACCACACCAATTGGCGAAATACTTAACCACTACTTTTTCATTACTGGCTAGCAACTCATTAAAATCTTTATCTGTAGATACTTGTATTGACATGGTACAAAGTTAACTGGGCCTATCACCCAACCCACACAAAAAATACTATTAGATTATAAAGGTAAATTATAGAGCGTGACTTGGCACTCTCTTACGAAGTACGATCACGAATTCGGCTTCGTTAACAGGAATTTGAACCACTTGAGGCTCGTAACCTACTAATTCAACAATCACACTAGTTCTAAAATCAGCCGAGATTTCACTTTCTCCCTCAAAATTGGTAAAAGAAGAGCGCGCTATTGAAGGCAACATTACTTTTGCTCCAATGACCGGCTCATTATTCTCATCTAATACCTTGATTTTCATAGGGTTATTAGCAAATGTCATTAACGATGCAATAAGTAATATAGCTGTTAGCTTCAATTTCACTTTGCAATGGTATTTAGCTTATGTTATCACAATGTTACCTTTATGCTACTATTAAAAGAAGTGCATAAGTCCTACATTTGCTAGCGATGAAATACTGCATAATCCTTCTTGTATTGTTAGCTTCTTGTAGTGACAAAAACAAAAATGCGCCCAACCAATGGGCTGATGATAAGCTAATTACTATTTATGAGTTGCAAGACAAGCGCGATACCGAAGGACTTATCCCTTTTCTTAAAGCTAAAAAAGAAAGTCATCGAGTTGCAGCAGCATTGGCATTTGCAAGCGCACAGGATACTTTAGCCATTCCTTATTTGAATCAAATGCTGCAAATAGATCAAGATCCTATGCCAAGGAGAGCTGCAGCCTTTGCCCTTGGGCAAATCGGACATCCAAAAGCATTGCAAATCTTGAGAAGCGCATTTGATGGAGAGCTGTTAAATGAAAACAGACGATATATTTTAGAAGCTATTGGTAAATGTGGAGATTCTAGCACACTTAGTTTATTTGAAAATACGGAGTACACCGATTCTAACCTACACGTAGGATGGTGGCACGGCGTCTATAGACTTGGACTAAAAGGTTATTTTTCTGAATCTTTAGTTGAACAAGCACTATCTGAAATTCGCGCTGAAAATGCTGGATTCAGTAAGCAATTGGCAGCGGCCTACTTACAACGATATCACCGTAAAAATCCATCCGCAAACAAGGAGGAGATAAGGAACCTTATTCAGCTAAAAAATGCCAGTCCTGTCTCAACGCAACTACAATTAATTATACCTAATGTAGAGAAGATAAAAACAGAAGGCGAGATCCTTAAAACAGAGCGATTTGGGCAACCATGGCAAGCAGAATTCGCTAAAAGAGTAACAGATTACGAAAAAGCCATTCACATTGATAATTTAAAAGATGAATCTACTTCTGCAGCAACGTTTCTTTTAAATAAAGTCAAGAGCGACACAGTTGCTGCGGTTATTAGGAATGCCGCATTTGCTAAGTATTGTCAATTTTATTCTAGCCAAAAATGGAATTTGGTTTCATATGCGCTTCGTTCCTCGGATATGGCTTTGCAAAGCTTAGCAGCTATAGAAATTCAGGGAATTGGTAAGCCAAAATACACCCCTGAACTCAATGCTATATGGAATTCATTAATAATGGAATGCAACCAGCTGAAATCAAAACTTCAGCTACCACAACAAGCTGAAACCTATATAGACATTTGCAAGGCGATAGAAGTATTAGGAGGTGAAAAATTCACAGGTTACAAACCCAAATACAATAACTCTATCGATTGGAATTTCGTAAAAACCATACCTGCCAAGCAAGAGGTTCTTATTAAAACAACAAAAGGCGCTATCACGATTCAACTTTTTGTAAATGATGCCCCCGGAACGGTGAGTAATTTTTTAAAATTAGTAGACTCCGGATTTTATGATAATAAGTATTTCCATAGAGTTGTGCCTCAATTTGTGATACAAGGAGGCTGCCCAAGAGGAGACGGATGGGGCAGTTTAAGTTGGACGCAACGAAGTGAGTTTAGTAACTATCAAACCTACTCAGAAGGAACCGTAGGTATGGCCTCTGCAGGATTGGATACCGAAGGTGTACAATTTTTTATTACCCACTGCTCAACACCACATTTAGACGGGAGATACAGCATTTTTGCTAGGGTAATAAGCGGTATGGAAGTAGTGAATAAAATAATCGTTGGTGACAAAATAGTCAGTATTAAAAGAAAATAACGGTCCAGTCTACTATGAATCGCGAAGTCTAACAAATTGAAAATAAATAGGAACCCATTTGATGAAAATTGAAATACGCCTAAATTGTCATTTTGGGACAAACAACCATACCTTACGTTTGTTCCTTTTGTAATGCTATTCAAACTAGCTTGGCGTAATATTTTTAGAAATAAGCGCCGTAGTATAATTACCGTTTCGTCCATCATTTTTGCGGTCATTTTTGCTGTATTCATGCGAAGCTTGCAATACGGCGCCTATGGCAATATGCTTAAAAATATTGTAAGCAGTTATCTTGGGTATATTCAAGTTCACAAGCAAGGGTTTTGGACAGAAAAAACCTTAGATAATAGTTTTTCTCCCGAAGATATTACGTACTTACTAGACCATGAGAACATCAGCTATTTAAGTTATCGAGTAGAAGGATTTGCCCTTGCGTCTAAAGACGATAATTCCAAACCAGTAGCTCTACTAGGTCTAGATGTACAGCAAGAGAAAAATCGTTTGGGACTGGATAAAAAAGTAGTACAAGGCGAATACTTTACAAACCGCAAGACCGGAATACTAGTAGGCATAGGCTTACGTGATATTATGAGCTTACGATTGGGCGATTCTATTATTTTTTTGAGCCAAGGCTACCAGGGATCTATGGCTTCAGGCTCCTATCCTATTATTGGGTTTATAGATTTAAAAACACCAGAGTTAAACAAGAGAACGGTCATTATGGATCTAGCTCAAGCTCAGGAACTTTTTGCAATGCCGAACATGGTAACCACCGCAGTACTAGGCTTAAAAAATGATAATTGGGAAGAGACCCAACAAGAGGTAATTGCCAGAGTAGATACGAATCAATTAGAAGTATTAAATTGGAACGAAATGCTTCCCGAACTACAACAATTAATTGCAGTGGATAAGGCCGGAGGATTATTTGTGCTATTTATATTATACAGTATTATCACCTTCAGTTTGTTTGGCACGGTGCTCATGCTTACCGAAGAAAGAAGTTTTGAGTACGGCGTATTAATAGCCGTCGGAATGGCCAAAAATAAGGTGATTATTGTTGCGATCTTAGAAACCATTCTAATGGCTATTACCGGAATTATTGCTGGACTAGCCTTCGCATTTCCAGTTGTATTATACTTTAATATTTACCCTATAAACCTGAGTGGACAAATGCAAGAAGTGGTAGAGAAATATGGTTTTGAAGCACTAATCCCAACATCATTAGACCCCAGTATTGCATTATCGCATGCAGGCATCATCTTCTTTATTGTGTTGGCAGTGAATATGTACACCATAGTAAAGATTAAGAGATTAGAACCTATTAAAGCAATGCGACGATGATTGTAAAAATAGCGTTTAAAAATATATGGAGGAATAAGCTTCGGAGTTGGGTGGTAATTATCGCTATAGCACTGGGTATATTCGGAGGATTAGCGGTAATAAGCACAGCTACTGGCCTCAGTAAAATGCGGCAAAACAATGCCATAAGAACGTATGTAAGTCACCTTCAACTACACGATTCTGCCTACTTAAAATATGGAAGACTAGACGATACCATAAATCAGCAAGCAGACATCATTACGTATTTAGAAAAAAGTAAAAAAGTAAAAGGCATTAGTCCTAG
The DNA here is from genome assembly GCA_945890595.1 of Chitinophaga pinensis. Classification (GTDB taxonomy): domain Bacteria; phylum Bacteroidota; class Bacteroidia; order NS11-12g; family UBA9320; genus UBA9320. The sequence goes on along the minus strand of CAMDCQ010000013.1, from coordinate 3,800 downwards.
ACTCAAAGTAGAAAGCTTCATACAAAGCGCTGGAGGAACGAGCGGCGTTATATTAAACGGAATAGACCCTGAGAAAGAACGGCAAGTGACAGATCTTGCCGAACAGTGTATTGCCGGAAACTTCTTAGAAAGATACAAGCAAAAACCGCCCATTATTATTAGTCAAAAACTAGCTACCAAGCTTAATGCTCGCGTAAAAACAACCATTCAATGCTCGTTTACCAATAACATTGGGGTTCCTATTACAGGAATTTTCAAGGTGGTTGATATTTTTAGTACGAGTAATTCTATGTATGATGAGCTAAATGCCTTTGTAAGACTGGAAGACTTACAGAATCTTACGAGCATTCAGGGTAGCCACGAAATTGCAGTGGTATTGCATGAGGAAAAAGAGGTAGAGCAATTCAGAGAAGAACTTATCTCAAAATTTCCAAACCAGCATATAGCCAGTTGGCGCGGAATAGCGCCTGATTTGGGCTACGCAGACAAAATGATGGATTTAGTAATGACTCTTTTTCTAATTATTATCATGCTGGCATTGGCTTTTGGAATTGTAAATACTATGCTGATGGCCGTATTAGAGCGCAAAAAAGAACTTGGCATGCTAATCTCGGTAGGAATGAATAAACGCAAGGTTTTTTGGATGATTATTTGGGAATCTATATTTTTGGCACTCATCGCAGGGCCTTTGGGAATTTTCAGTACGTACTTGGCTGTTAATTTCTTTGGAAGAGTTGGCATTGATTTGTCCTTTGCCGCTCAAGGATTAAGGAGTATCGGTCTTGAAAGCACTCTTTTCCCCATATTAGACAACAAGTATTATGTCATCATAAGTATTCTGGTTATCATTACAGCCATCCTTTCATGCATTTATCCAGCACTAAAAGCACTAAAGTTGAACCCCGCAGAGACCCTAAGAACGGCATGATTTTGTTTGATCTTACCTACATAAGCCTGTTGGTGAACAGCAATACCATTAAAAGTACTACACATCACAGTTGTACCATTTCTTAAGTTATAAAATTATGCATCATAAGAATCAAATATGATAAAAGTTACCCATGTCACTAAAACCTACGACGACGGAAAAGTAAGAGTAGAAGCCTTACGAGGAATAAATGTAGAAATAAAAAACGGTGAATTTACGGCTATAGTTGGTCCATCGGGCAGTGGAAAAACTACCTTGTTAAATATAATTGGTGGTTTAGACACCCCTACGGAAGGAAATGTAATTATAGGTGAAACAAACATTGCCCTGCTTTCTGAAAATCAACTCATTGATTTCAGATTGAATCACATTGGCTTCGTATTCCAAAGTTACAACCTGATTCCTGTTCTTACAGCCAAAGAGAACGTAGAATTTCTTATGTTACTGCAAAATAAAAGCGAGGCAGAAAGAGACGAACGGACCACCAAACTTCTAAAGGCCGTAGGTTTAGAAGACCAAATAAATAAAAAACCCAATGAAATGAGTGGCGGCCAACAGCAACGTGTAGCGGTAGCCAGAGCGTTAGCCAGCAAACCCGATTTTATATTGGCAGATGAGCCAACTGCCAATTTGGACAGTGCATCTACCGCTAATTTGTTAGACATAATGTACCGACTCAATCAAGAAGAAAATATGACTTTTGTGTTTAGCACCCACGACCAGCGTGTAATAGACAGAGCCAAGCGGGTCATTACTGTAGAAGATGGTAAGATTTTGAGTGATATTTATACATAACAACAATCACAAAACATTCATTTTTTAAAGTATTAGCATCTTCCAAAACGATAAATGCTAATATTTCCTAATTTTGAACGTTACTAATCCATGCGAAATCTGTTAAGTCTACTTATCCTAATCACTGCTATAGCTGCGTCTGCCCAGATAGGAGGTACTTCAGCATTCACCTTTGCTTTGATAGAAAACAGCGCTAAACACACCGCTTTGGGAGGTGTTTCTATAACCAATACAGATGCAGACCCCTCATCAGGATTTCAAAATCCAGCACTAATTAATCACGAAATGCATAAAAGCATTTCACTTTCCTATGCTAATCAAGTGGCAGACCTTAACTACGGTTTCTTGAGCTACAGTCATTCTTGGGATACTGCTAGCTCATTTTTATTTAGTATGGGTTTTTATGATTACGGTAAATTTACACGCACAGACGCTGCTGGAGATATTATTGGAGAATTTACCGCGGACGATTACAACTTTCAAATAGGTTGGAGTAAAAAGTACAACGATAAAATAACCTATGGCGTGAACGGTAAATTTTTATACTCGGTATACGAAGCTTACGTTAGTACTGCCGGAGCAATAGATTTGGGTGGGTCCTATAATGATCCTGATGAATTACTTACAGCCGCCGTTCTGATAAAAAACCTCGGTTATCAATTTATACGATATGGAGATGACAGCCCTAGGGAGCCTTTACCGTTTGATGTGCAAGCCAGCGTAAGCAAAAAGCTAGAGCACAACCCATTACGTTTTAGTTTAACCTTACATAATTTACTTAGGTGGAATAACTCGTATGTAAACGTAAATGCCAGAAACAAAGAGATAGACTTGGAAACGGGCGTTGTAAAAAATCAAACATTGAATTTTGGCGAAAAAGCCATGCGACATGTTATCTTCAATACCGAGTTTGTATTCTCCAAAAACTTTCAATTGCGAATGGGATATAACCATCAGCGCAGAGCAGAACTTGGACCCGAAAATCGTCGTGCTACTACTGGTTTTAGTTGGGGTGTGGGTATAGGTGTAAAAAAACTAATGATTAACTATGGAAGCGCTGGTTATTTCCCAGGTATCGCTTCTAATTATTTTTCGGTAAGTAGAGATTTATCCTCCATCAACAGGAAGAAAATCAGCCTGAATTAATTTATTTTCTAAAATAAATACCTCATTTCCCAAAAAAACTAGCAAGTTCTTTCTAAATTAAAATTTTCATTTATGTTTGAACTGTATTGGAAAAGAAAATAATAATAGCCATTGATGGACATTCGAGTTGCGGTAAGGGAACTCTTGCCAAAAACTTAGCGAATGAGCTTGGCTATTTATTTATAGACAGTGGCGCTATGTATAGGGCTGTAACGTTATACCTGACGCGCGCCAATATTTCTTTAGACGAAGTGCAAGCAGATCCAGCAATTCTCGGAAACATTAAAATCACTTTTCGGTATGAAGAGGAACGTCATTACTATGAAACGTACCTAAATGGTAAAAATGTAGAAAATGAAATTCGCAGTATGGAAATTGCACGCAAGGTTAGTCCTGTAAGTGCAATAGCAGAAGTACGTCACTTTTTGGTTGCTCAGCAACAGCAAATGGGAGAACAAAAAGGGGTAGTTATGGATGGAAGAGACATAGGAACTGTCGTTTTCCCGGAAGCTGAACTTAAGATTTTTATGACAGCAAGTGCTGAAATAAGAGCCAAAAGAAGATATGATGAGCTTACGGCTAAAGGTATTCATGTGAATTACCAAGAAGTGCTTCATAATATTAAAGAAAGAGATTTTATAGATAGTAATCGGGCAGAAAGTCCCTTGATCAAAGCGGAAGATGCTATTACCCTTGATAATACTTCTATGAGTAAAAAGCAGCAAGCACAATTGTCACTTTCTTGGGCACGCGGAGTAATCAAAGCGCTGAGCTAGCACCTACAACTATTTTTTTTATTTAACTATAGTTAGGGTACCATTATCTCGGTAGGTAATATTATCCCAACCTTTGTAGGTTAATATCCAAAAGTAAACATTACTACTCCCAAATTCACTTTCCTTAAACTCGCCACTCCAATTGGCATTTTTAT
>CAMDCQ010000012.1 GCA_945890595.1 Chitinophaga pinensis | reverse complement strand
CATTCTGCTACCCATTTTCCTTGTATGTTTATGGTTGGAGAAGCGTTAAATCCAAAACTACTAAAAACGATGAAGGCGGCTATTACTTTATTTCTCATAGGTTAAAAAAACTACATAGGATCTACATCCACAATTATACGCGCTTGGCTAAAATCTTTTTGTTTATGAAGTTGGTCTACTGCCAACGCTAGGATCCTTTTTTGTTCGCGTACTATGGGTCCGTTATTTTCTATTTTTAATACAAAATTAAGGATGTACCAATTTCTAATTTTACTCACGTAGGGTTTTTCAGGTCCCAGTAGGCTATCCCCAAAATAAGCGATGAGCTGCTGTTTTACCATACTTCCTAGCCGCGACAGTAGGAGAGGGTCTTTGTGTTTGAGGCTTATTTTTACAAGTCGGTGATAGGGCGGATAGTCAAATGATTTCCGCTCTGCAATATCGTTATTGTACATGCCTACGTAGTCGTGGTCTACGATTTGTTGAATCACATAATGATCAGGTTTAGAGGTTTGTATATATACTTTACCTTGTTCCTTACGTCTACCTGCGCGTCCTGCCACTTGGGTCATGAGTTGAAAAGCACGCTCGTTAGCTCTAAAGTCAGGAAAGTTAATGAGGTGATCTGCATTGAGTATGCCAACGGTGGTTACATTTTCAAAATCGAGACCTTTGGCCACCATTTGAGTTCCGATTAGGACATCGATTTTTCCTTCTGCAAACTCGTGTATGAGGTTGCTGTGTGCGTTTTTTAATCGCGTGGTATTTTGATCCATTCGTTTTACACGAAGCTCAGGCATATAAAGTGTAAGTTCGTCTTCTATTCGCTCGGTTCCATACCCAATTAGTTCAATTCCTTTGTTGTTACACAGTCCACACTGGCTTACTACTTCTTGTGTATACCCGCAGTAATGGCAACGCAAATTTTCTTGGTATTTATAAAACGTGAGTGAAATGTCACAGTTTTGGCATTTAGGTGTCCAAGCGCACACGTTACACTCCAACACGGGCACATAGCCTTTTTTATTTTGGAAAAGGATTACCTGTTTATTGTTTTTTTTAGCTTCTGCGATAGCATCTAAGAGCGTGTCACTAAAAATGCCTCGTATGCGTTTTTGCTTTTTTTGGGCTTGCATATCGACGATTTCTATGTGTGGCATTATAGCGCCATCGTAGCGTTTGGTGAGTTGCACAAGTGCGGATTTACCTTGAGTTGCGTTGTAGTAAGATTCTACCGCAGGCGTTGCACTGCCTAGCAGAATATTCGCACCTTTTTTACTAGCTAGGTAAAGTGCTGTGTCTCGGGCATTAAATCTGGGAGCTGGCTCATTTTGTTTAAAACTACTCTCGTGTTCTTCGTCTACGATGATTAATCCAAGATTTTGAAAGGGCTGAAAAATGGCACTTCGAGTACCCACTATAAGTTGAGGTTTTCCGCTATGTATGGATTTATAGACTTCAACGCGCTCGTTGTTGCTGAATTTAGAATGGGATACGATCAAGTGTTCCCCAAAATATTTTTGCAGTCTATCTATGAGTTGGCTGGTAAGCGCAATTTCTGGCAACAGATATAGAACTTGTTTGCCTTGATCTATGTTTTCTTGAATTAGCTTGCTGTAAATGTGTGTTTTACCGCTGCCGGTAACGCCAAAAAGTAATGCAGGCTTTTGATCTAAAAAAGCACGTTGTATTTGGTGATACGCCTCTTCTTGCTCTGTTTCAAGCGCTTCAATCGCTTCTCGGTTTTCGGAGTAGTTAAGGCGCGACTTGGTTCGGCTTTCTTGTAGAAAAACACCTTTATCAATCAACGCATTTATCGCACTATTGGTAAGATCGTGCTTGGCTAACTCCGTTTTTTCTGCTTCTCCTGTAATGCTGTATTTGGCTATAAACGTCATCAACGCTTGTAGCTGCTTTTTAGCTCTTTTTTCTAGTTCGTCAAACAGTAGATTAAGCTGCTTATCGCTTTGTACACCAGGACTAATGGTGATATAATTAACGACTTTAGGCTTATAAACTTCGTTAATGTCTTCTTTTAGTAATATGCATCCTTTTAGGTATAATGAATGGATGTACTTATGTATTTGTTTTAGTTTAAGTAGGCTAGAAGCTTGAGCTATGCTAATTTCTTTGTTTGCTTTTAATGTTTCAAGTAGAATAAATTCATTTGGATCTAATTCTAAGGCAGAATCATAATCGGGGTTTAGAATTAACTTGGATTCACCTTCTAGCTTTAAACCTGCAGGCATGGCCGCATTATACACTAAGCCAAGAGACGTCATATAATAACTGGCCATCCAAGCCCATAATTCAAGTTGGAAGGGGTGTACAATCGTTTCGTTGTCAAGGATATCAAAGATATACCTTGCTTGATAGTCTTTGGGTGGGGTTTCTTGAATACTAAAAATTAGGCCGGCCATCACCTTGCTTTTTCCGAAGGGAACACTCACACGTTTTCCTACAATCACCTCCTCGTTGAGCTCATACGGAACCCGATAGGTGAAGGTATTACTTAGGTTTAAGGGCAGTAAAACCTCAATAAATAGTGTTTGACGAGGGTCGAAATTGTCCAATTAGTGTAATTATTATGCTAAAATTGTTCAAAGCTAATTTAAAAGATACGAAGTGTCACTAACTTCGCCCATCATTGTAGCGTGAAAATAGGGAAGAGATATATTTTTATGACCATGGTCTTTTTTGCCATGTCTATAGTAGGTTGTAAAGATGATAATCTGCTCGAAGTACCTATAAATAGTGAGCCTACAGAGGTGTCACTTTCCCTATTAACAGAAGTTTTATCTACGTTTGATATTGTTTCAGATCTATCCTCAAGTAATGTTTTATTCGTGAAAAAGGATCAATCACTGCTGCCTAACGGATTGGTTATAAACTATATAGACACTACATTTCAGGATGGGAATGGGTTAAAAATTGAATTAGATTTTGGTGACTTGGGTGAAGAACCTCATGGCCAATTGTGTAAGGATAATAAGTACAGAGCGGGTAAAATGATGATTACTGTAAACCGACCAATGTCTCAGCTGGATGCTCAACTGGAAGTTTCTTTTTCGGATGAATTTCCCTATTACACGGGCAATGGTAAGAAAATGACCAAGCTAGTGGGACAAATGGCATTGTTGCGTAAAAGTGAAACAGAGATTACGTTTACTATTAAAGAATTGAAAACTTCTTTGGAGGAAGAAAAACACACAATAGCAGCTAATTTTTCGGTGCAAACGCTGCAGGAAGGCGGTCTAGGAATAGTGAATGACGAGCTTTCTTTTTCGGGAACTTTAGGTGTTAGCAACTCGACTTCAACGCTTTTATTCAGCACTACTAATCCATTAATTAAAAATTACGCACTACCGTGTGCTAAATACATATTGGCTGGTGACCTTATAACTGTATTGCCCGAAACAAATTCAATTATGGAGGTTGATTTTGACCCAGATCTTGATAGGGCTTGCGATACTAAGGTAGCACTCATTGTAAATGGCAAGAGAGTGATTTATACCTATTAGTACATTTTAGGATAAATAAAGTACTCTAAGCTAGCGTTGTGCGGCGCAATATTTTTAAAGCTATCTACGTCAAAGGTAATACAACCTACTCCCGCTGTCGGAACATTGTCTATACGCACGTGAGCTAATTCATAAAACGCTTCTGTTATTCCGGGATTATGTGCCAAAACTAATACGGTATCTAGTAGATTATCGGTATTCTTGATATGATCAACAATTGTTTGTGCACTGGCCATATACAATAGTGCGCTGAACTGTGTGGATATTGCTGGTAAAAATGGCATTATCAATTCACGTGTTTCTCGTGTTCTCACACTATCCGAAACGAGCATAAGCTCGGGTAAAAAACCTTTTTCAATGATGTATTTTGCCATGTTGTGGGCATCTAATTTCCCGCGTTCATTTAAAGGTCTTTCGTGATCAGTTTGCAGGTGATTATCCCAGCTAGACTTCGCATGGCGCATAAGTAAAACTCGTTTCATGCTTTTCGTAAACTAAAAAAGTAAACCAACCAACCCGCAATAAAGCATAGCCCACCAATAGGTGCTATTAATGCAAATACATTCATATCAAAACCCAATAAGTGACGAATAGCGTGGATAATGAGACTCCCAGAAAATAGTATGATCCCGGCATAAAATAAGCGAATGGTCCATGAATTATAAATAGCTAACTGATGGTATGAAGTGTTCACGAGGATTATTCCAAGGGCATGAATAATGAGGTAACGAAGGCCAGTTTCATAGGTTGCTAAATCTAAGACGCTAAGCTTGTCTTTAAGCCCGTGGGCTCCAAATGCACCTAGTGTCACATAGATTGCACACAGAACAGCGGCTATCTTAAAGTTTCTAATAACTTTCACGAGTATCATTATAATTTTGTCCAAATATATGAGCAAATTATTCGTGTTTCCTATGTTCTTTAAAGTTATACTTTTTGGGTATATCCAAGAATTGGTTGACACCGTTGATGAAAACAATGGCGCTAGCCGCAATAAAGCTAACCTGTCATGCCTAATAAGTAGATGAAAAATCTAATTGTATTCATCATCGTATTTACCGCAGGAATGCGAGTACAAGCGCAAAGAAATCTTACGCTGTATAATATGGAGCCCGTTCCGCAGCGACTAAGTGTGAATCCAGCATTATCTCCAGACTGCAAGTGGTACATCTCTACACCGGGTTTATCATCTACAGATCTTAGTTTTGGAAGTAATGCATTCTCAGTTTTTAAATTAGTTAGCACATTTGGAAATCGACCCAATGGAGACTTTTTACTCCATCGTATTCAATCAAAAGAATTTTTAGATGAACCAACTTTTGTAAATTTTGACATGAATCAAGAGTGGTTCAACATGGGTTTTAGAGCTAGAAAAAGTATGCTCTTTGTAACGGTTTTGGATAAAGTAAAAACAAGGGTTTCTATACCAATTGATTTACTTAAATATGTTTTTGAAGGCAACAGGGCAGCAAACGTTGCGTCCGATTTAAATTTTAATTTTGGGTTAGATCTACTGCATACAAGGGAATTCTCTTTGGGTTTTAATCGTACTTTTTTAGGTGATAGGTTAACCTTAGGTGCAAGGGCTAAATATATTAGCGGTCAAAATATGATTCAAACGGTGAAAAACGACATGCGATTTAGAAACAATACTGCCAATCTTACGCTTGACGTACAGGCTGATATTGAGGTAAATAAGAGTACGCCTTTTTTAGAAGACCAAATGGGTGTTAGCGTTAAACAAAGGATATTTGGGAACCCCAATAACAGTGGATTTGGTTTGGATTTGGGCGCAAGTCTGGATCTTAATAAAAGAATAACATTAACTGCGAGTATTATCGATTTAGGACAAATTTACTGGAATGATGCTCAAAAAATTAAGTCAAAAAAACCTGGAAGTACGTTTAGTTACAAGGGAATTGAACACCTTATTAGCGATTCAACAGGTTTTCAGAATAGTTTTCAATATTTGTCGGATACGTTACTCCATATTTTTGCATTAGAGACTACTTCTACTTCCTTTTCTACAGGCTTACTTGGTGAGTTTTATATGGGTGCCAATCTTAGGGTAAATGCACGTCATAATGCAGGGGCATTGATTTACGGAAGTTTTTATAAAAAGCAATTTTATCCGGCTATCACTTTTTCGTGGAATTCTGAATTTGGACGTTTTATGGCATTAAGCTTAAGTTACACTGCCATGCGCGAGAATTATTCTAATTTTGGATTAGGACTGGGTTTGAATTTTGATGCAGAACAGTTTTATATTGCGAGCGATAATGTGTATCGCGCCATATCGAGTGATCAACAAAATTTACGTATTAGGTTTGGATGGAATCATACTGTAGGGCGCAAAGAATGGGAAGACAAACAAAAAATAAAATGGATAAAAAAATGAAAAATATAGTAATAATAGCATTTGCCATGGTACTTGGCATATCGGGTTGTAAGGAAAAAGACTACGTTACCTTAGATGATCAAACCATACGAGATTATATAGCTACCAATGGTCTTACGGCTGAAAAAACAGAAGAAGGGGTGTATTATGTTATTACTAAAGTGGGTAACGGGGAGCGGGCAAGTATTGCAAGCACTGTTACGGTTCATTACAAAGGGTACACACTTAATGGCGATATTTTTGATTCGTCTTACGACAGAGGTAAAACATCTACCTTTCCGTTAAGTGGGGTTATAGAAGGTTGGCAAATCGGGATACCTAAGTTAAGTGTAGGTGGCTCGGGGACATTGCTAATTCCTTCTCACCTTGCTTACGGATCAAACCCTCCAAGAGGCAGTGTTATTGGCAAAAATGAAGTTTTGGCATTCGACATCGAACTGTTTGAAGTGAAGTAAGTTAACAGTTAAGAACGATAAAGTAGCAGGCAGTTAAGAAGCTACAAGCATCAAACAAAACAATATTTTTTTTGCTCGTCTTTAGTTTCCCAGATGGGGAAAGGTGTTATTTATTAATTTCAGCTAATACTTTGGAGAAATTAGCATCTACCATAGTGTAATTTCCTTGATTTCGGAACCAAGTAAGCTGTCTTTTTGCGTAGTTGCGCGTGTGTTGTTTTATCTTTTCTACGGTATGTTCGTAGGTCCATTCTTTGTTAAAGTACTTAAACATTTCTTGGTAACCCACTGTATTCATAGCGTTTAGGTCTTTATAAGGAAGTAAGCTCAACGCTTCTTCTTCTAGTCCTACGGCCAACATGATGTCTACACGCTTGTTGATACGGTCATACAATTCATCACGATTCCTATCTAGATATAAATAAGTGGTGTCAAAAAAAGGTTCAGATTTTGCGGTCTGTTCTATTTCTCCACCTTCTTTTATTTCGATAGCACGCATAATACGCATTGGGTTGGTAAAATCTACTTCACTGTCTGAAATTTCTAATGAATGGGCTACACTTTGTAAAGCTTCAAGGCCCTCTGTATCAAGAATATAGCTTAATTGCTCTCGCAGTTGCTCATTTTTTGTTGGGAGTATATCTAACCCCTCCGTAGCGGCTTTTACATACAAACCTGTACCGCCAGTCATGATTACTACTTCATGTTTAGTAAATAGTTTTTTGAGTAAAGAGTGAACCTCAAGTGCGTATATCCCCGCATTGTATTCATCATGAATAGAGTGAGATGCAACAAAATGATGCTTGGCAGCGAGAAGTTCTTTGCTAGATGGTCTTGCTACACCAATATTGAGCTCTTTGTAAAGCTGTCGGCTATCGCAAGAGAGAATTTCTGTTTCAAAGTACTGAGCTAGACGTATGGCAAGTTCTGTTTTTCCAACGGCAGTTGGTCCTGCTATTACTATAAGTCGTGGTCTATTCTGTTGGGAGTCCGTCATTTATCTGCGATTCGTCAATTTCAGATTCATCTACCTCATCACCAAATAGGTTAAATTCATCTTTTTCATCTTCAATTTCATCTTCATCTTCGTCAAAGTCGTCTTCCAGATCATCATCATCAGGTATTTCATCTTCTGATATTTCGTCGGTAAGACCATCAATGAGTGAATCGGCTTCTTTGAAAAGTTTAGCACTCGGATCCGAGATAATCAATTTAGGGTCAATGAATTGTTTCGGTGCCAAGCCTTCACTCTTAAAAATAAGCGGATAAGTAACACCTGCTTCTGCTCTAAAGAGTTTTATCAATTCAGCCCGCAGATGCCAATCTCCATTTTTAGGATCATACACATACAGAAATTTTTGATGAGGGTCATCTATAAACTTACCAAGTTCTGAAGTACCAGCTTCCTGGGTGTTTTCTTTTTCTTCGGTGCAAAATTCATCACCATCTTTTCGCCAAATATCATTGGCTTTAAAAAAGGATGCCTCCTGGATATTGTCAAAACCAATAGCCTCTTGAATTTTATGGTGAAAATCTTTAAATGTATTACTCGCACTTACGTCGATCATACGGACCACGCCATCCACATCTTCAAATGTCACTCTAAATCTAAATACCAAACTCATTGCGTTGCAAACCTAATTCTTTTCCTTTTTCTATCACAAATTTTAATGCTTCTTCCAGATTGTTATCTATAATTCCGTCTAGAATAGCATCTTTTAGTTGTGTTTTGATTATTCCTATTTCCTTACTGGGACCTATTCCAAAAAGATCCATAATGTATTGACCATCAATGGGAGGTTGCCAGTTTCTTATCCGATCTCGTTCTTCTACTAGCGCTATATTTTTTTCTACTAGTAGCAGATTAGCTTGAAAGCGTTTTTCTTTTTCTTTGTTTTTTGTAGTGATATCACTTTTACACAAGATCATAAGATCTTCCAAGTCAGCTTCTGCATCAAAGATTAATCTGCGTATGGCCGAATCGGTGATTTGCTCCTTGGTGAGTGCTATGGGGCGTAAGTGTAGCCTTACCAAGTTGATAACCCTGCGCATAGGCTCGCCCAAGGGAAGCTTAAGTCTGGTAAAAATAGGCTTCACCATGCGAGATCCTTTGTCCTCGTGTCCATGAAAAGTCCATCCTTCCCCAGGGAAAAAACGTTTGGTGGCAGGCTTTGCGATATCGTGTAAAATAGCAGCCCATCTCACCCAAATATCCTCTGTTTTTTCGCAGGTTTGGTCAAGTACCTGAAGCGTATGGTAAAAATTGTCTTTATGACCTTTCCCTTCTCTTACTTCTACTCCTTGTAGTCTTACCATCTCTGGAAAGAATAAATGAAGCAATTTAGTGTCAAACAAGAGTGTGAATCCGATACTTGGTTTGGCAGATTTTATAATTTTTTGCAACTCATCGGTGATTCGTTCTTGTGATATAATAGATAATCGATGAGCTTCTGTTTTTAGGGCTTCAAGGGTTTCGGGTACCAGGGTAAAATTAAGTTGTGTTGCAAATCTAGCTGCTCGCATCATCCTTAAAGGGTCGTCACTAAACGTTATTTTAGGATCTAACGGCGTGCGTATTAACCCTTTTTTTAAATCTTCAACTCCTCCAAATAAGTCAATAAGTTCACCGTATTTTGGGGCATTTAAACTTATAGCAAGGGCATTGATTGTAAAATCTCTTCGGTAAATGTCATCTTCAAAAGTACCGTCTTCGACTTTTGGTTTCCTGCTGTTTCTGTCGTAGGATTCCTTACGAGCGCCTACAAATTCAAATTCCCAATCGTCGGTTTTAAGTTGCGCAGTGCCAAAGTTTTTAAAAACACTTAAATGTGCTTTTTTTAATCTGTTTCGAACAGCTGTTGCTAATTCTATACCGCTTCCAACGGTTACAAAATCCACATCTTTAGATGCTCGCTTCAAAAAAATATCCCGCACAAATCCGCCTACCACAAACGTTTGAAATCCCAATTTTTGTGATTCTTCGGATACGAGTTGAAAAATAGGATGATTTAGCTCTTTTTGAAACAAGCAGCGAAGGTAAGTTTTGAGTTTAAGTTATTAGCCATAAGTTTCATGATTTTAATTTAGGTGACAACGGGGTCAACTAATTTATCAACCTCCCGCGTTTTCATACCTATTTGTGCCAATTTATACAAATATTTGCCGTCATGAGAAGAGTCGGGTTTATTATCTTGTTAAGTTTTTCTGGAATGCTCTTTGGTCAAAATTTAGAATTTCTAAACGGGAAAGATTTTAAACAACCAGGAAAACTAAATCCGGCTTATACAGGGGCTCAAGAAGATTTAATTCGGATTATTTCCGATGTAGATTATGGAAAGAGTTTGCAACTTATGGTTGAAGGTAGGTTGCCTTTAAAATTAGGTAATTATATGGTTGGTATTGAGCGCACCTATACTCCTGACGCTTCAAATAACATGGTGAATATTACCTACGGGAGAAAACACAAAGGATCGAATAAAAATATAAATTGGAGATACGGAGGAACATTACAGCTTAATCAACGAAGTATTACAATACCTGGTTATGATAGTGGGTATAAATTTCAGGACATGAACGGACAAATAGGCGCAGCAAAAAATGTGGATGATTTCCGATCTAGTTTTGATTTTATGGATCTTGATCTTGGAGTTAGTGTAAATAGTAAAAATATTTTTGCAGGAGTGGCACTGCAACACATTCTGGGTCAAAATGTATCCTTTGTAAAAAGTCAAAGTAGATCAATTCCAATAGCAGCAAATTTTTCCGTAGGTGGTTTTTTGAACATAGGAAGCAAGCTTACTGTTTTTCCCAATGTACTTATGGTGGTGAACCAGAATGAATCGTTCCGTAAGGCTTCCATGGATTTTGCGACTGATAAATTTAACATTTCGGGCTCGTATAGTAAAACGAATCAAGCTGAAAGTATAAATGCTGCTGTTGGATTTAAGTTAAAGAAAGTATTCACAGGCCTAAAGTACTCGCACCCTGTGTCTGATCCAACCTCCGCAATATTGCCTAGGTTCAGCTTATTTTTAAATTCTACCGTGTTTAAAAGTCGTGATTTATTCAAATCAGATTTTGCCAAGCAAATGAAGAAGTTTTATTGAGTTAGGCTTCAGCAAACACTCTTTTTGGGCTTCAATTGGGTTTGCGTGCTTATCGATTTAACCACTTCTGTTTTTATACATTTTGTAATTCGTTTCTAACTTGCATCTTTGTCCTAAATGAAAGTAACCTTTTTAGGAACAGGAACATCGCAAGGAGTGCCTATCATAGCGTGTCAGTGTGAGGTTTGCTCATCAGAAGATCCGAGGGATAAAAGGTTGCGCAGCAGTATTTTAATTGAAACGGAGAATACCAACATTGTTATCGATACAGGACCAGATTTTAGGCAACAAATGCTGCGCGAAAAAGTACAAAAGGTAGATGCGATTCTTTTTACTCACGGACACAAAGATCATACTGCAGGTTTTGATGATATACGTGGTTTTAACTGGAAAAGCAAACAAGCAATGGACGTTTACGCCAATGAAGATGTGGAGAAAGTACTCAAGAATGATTTTCATTACGCTTTTGCCGAAAATAAATATCCTGGAGTGCCTAATCTAAATCTGCATGTGATTCGTAATGGTAATTTTAAAATCAATGATCTGGATGTGATGCCTATTGAAGTAATGCACTACAAACTACCTGTTTTTGGGTACAGAATTGGTGATTTTTCGTATATAACAGATGCGAATTATATCAGTGATTTCGAAAAAGAAAAGCTTAAAGGGAGCCGCGTTTTGGTACTCAATGCTCTTCGTAAAACCGAACATATTTCACATTTTAGTCTGGATCAAGCGGTTGCCTTGGCGCAAGAAATAGACGCTGAAGAAACGTATTTAATACACATGAGCCATCAAATGGGATTTCATGAAGAGGTACAAAAAGAACTTCCGGCAGGCATTTTCTTAGCCTATGACGAATTGCAGGTGATGGTAGAATGAAGTTGTTGACTAATGCACGACTAGTTTTTTAGTTCCAATGCCTGTATCACTTTTTACCTGCAAAAAATAGATTCCTTCAATTAGTTCTCCTAGGTTAATCACATTACTGAAGTGCTCCCATTCCTTAATTAATTGTCCGTCACTGGCAATGAGCAGTAGCTTAACTGGACCTGCAATGTTGGATACATTAAGGTAAACTACCCCGTTAGCGGGGTTAGGATAAAGCTCAAATTGTGTAGAAATGTCTGCAATATCCAATAGGTATATTCTATGGCACTCCGATGTATCAATGCAATTATTTTCGGTTATTTCTAAGGCGTAATAGCCTGTTGTATTAGCTATAAATGATCTAGATGTTTCACCACTTATAGGAGCGAAATTATCTTCACAATCCAACCATTGATACGTGCCAGAGGTGGAATTAGCGACTAACTCATTGTTGTTTATCTCATATACAGCTGTGTCGGAATAATTTACCACGGCATTAATTGTTAAGAAACTATCGCATCCAGCGGCATTGGTTAAGGTATATTTATAAACCCCAGACGAGGTGAAAGTGTACGCTCCTTCGGCCGTTGTTGCTGATTTACAGCCTTCAATAAAAATACTGTCTGAAGTAGAATTAGAGAGGGTTAAATAGATAGTAATTAAGTTAAAACAACCATTCTTATTGATTGTAGTATCGGTGTATTGACCGGTGTTAGTAAATGTTTTTTTACTAGGGCTACTGTAACTATTGCAGGCATAGGGATATAGCGTATCATAGGTTACCCAGCTTTGCACACTTATGCTCAAAATACTGTCACATCCGCGATAATTTGCGAGGGTGTCTGAGTAGGTGTTATTGGCTTGCATCCATTTTCCAGAAGGACTTATCACAGAATCACAGGTGTAATAGGTTGCAGAACTAAATGTAGCTCTTTTTATTTCCAAGTTAATTTGAAGTATACTATCACAACCTAGGCTATTTACGGTGGAGTCAAAGTAAGTGCCCGAGGTGGTATAGGTTGTTTTGCTATACGGTGTAGTATATGCATAGCAAACCGCTGTATCTATGTGCGATGTGTCTGCACCTACTTTTAAGTTTATGGTGATTACACTGTCACATCCGTTTGCAGCAGTCAATATATCATAATAGGTTCCAGAAGTTTTAAATACGTTGCCTTTGGGACTAATAAAACTATCGCAAACAGCAGCAGAAATACTGGAAGTGCTCAAGGTGTTAATAATAATAACGGTGATTACCGAGCTGTCGCAGCCATAAGAAGTGTTGAGCGATCGGCTAAATGAAGTTGATGATGTATAGTATTTATTAGTTGGGGCATAATAAAAAGGACCGCAACGTTTGATAGTGTCTCTCGTAGTAACAGAAGATTGGCTGAGGCTAGCTCCGGTTACCCAATTAGAGCTTGATCCAGCCAAAGCAAAGTTTATTAAATTAGCTGTATTGTTATTCCCCGAGAAATCGGTCACGGTAGTTATGCCTGTATTAGTGGCGTTAGCTGTACCATGGTCAAATTTGTAGTAGGCTTTCAGATTATTTACAGGCCCACAAAATTCAGCATCTTTATTCGCATTTAGTTCCGCTTTTGTTCGCACTACATCCCAAAGCCTAACCTCGTCTATACTCCCGTCCCAGTTTCTTCCATACACAGGATGATAACCAATTGTGAGTGGCGTGGTGGATGAAACAGCGATGTTGATAGAGGAACTGGTGGAGTCTACAAGATTTCCATCTACATAGGCTCTTAATTTACTGCCATCGTAGGTTGCGGCAACGTGGTGCCAGGTGTTAAGACTTAACACACCGGTAGACGTATTTATTTCATACCAGCCTGTGTTTGTTCCTGCACCTATGCCAAAACCCAGCTTTCCTCCAGCCCCGGCACGTAGCATAAAGCCACCATCATCTGTATTGTTTTCTTTATTCACAATAGTTCCATCGTATATATTGGTCTTCCAACTATTGGCATATATCCAAGCCTCAATGGTGATGGAATCTCCACCAATATTAAAGGCAGATTTGGTTCCGCAATTTACATTATCATTTGTTCCGTCAAAGTTGAGTGCGTTTTGCGCCGATAGGCCAAAGGGTATGATTAGGCCAATGAATAGAATAATTTTTTGCATACTAGGGTAGGTCTTAAATGACGAATATAGCACAATTCACCGCAGAAAGTGGCAAAAGATGCAGACTTTTGTTTATTCGAACCAGCCTAGGTCTACCTTTTCTTATCAAACATCCAACGTAAAAAATCTGTTTCTGCAAATGCATTGTTCCAAGATTGATGGTCTGCATTTGGATACAGGATTAATCGGTGCTTGGTTGTACCATCGTTTATTGCATCGAAATATAATTGGCTATTGATAGGGAACACAACATTGTCTTGCATTCCTTGAAACAGTTGTGTGGGAGTTTGGCGAAGCTGCTGCGCATAATCCAACGGTGCTGCCCCGCAAATAACAGTAGCTGCTGCAAACGTATTTGGGCGCATTGCCAGTAGTTGTGCGGTGCCCATACCACCCATAGATAAGCCTGCAAGGTATATCCTAGCTAAATCAGTGGTAGGTTCATTAAGAAAACTATCGATAAGCAAATTTAGTGCGATGGCGGACGGCCCAATTTGTTTAATATTTTGAAATAAAATTAGTGTATCGTTAGACAAACTAAGTTGCGTAGGTTCAATATTTGCCCAATAATCGGAGTGGTTACATTGAGGAAAAATCACAATACTAGGATATTTATCTAGCGAGTCTAAAAATAATTGAGCGCCATGAATCAGTTGCTTTTCGTTATCGGTACCGCGTTCCCCAGATCCGTGCAAAAAGAACACTAAGGGGTATTTTGTGGTCCCATCATATCCTTTGGGATACATGATTCGGTATGGTAAGGTGTAATTGGGGCTCGAAAAACTTTTCTTTAGGTAGGTTGTGGTAGGAGGAAGGGTGTGTGCTGGTTTAAAGGAGACACAACTCATAAAAAGTGAACTAGTGACCAGAAACAGAAAAGATTTCCATGCCAAAGAAGGCGTATCGTGACTACCAGTTAACATAAGGATGTGTTGCTAAGTTTGAGTTGTAATATCGTGAGTCTCCAGATACTTCTTTTCCCAGCCATTGGGGTTTGGCAAAATAATCGTCTTCAGAAGTCAATTCTATTTCGGCAATGATAAGTCCATCGTTGTCTCCTTCAAAAACGTCGATTTCCCACGTATGATTCTCCTGAAGTATGCGATAACGTATTTTCTCTATAAGTGGTCCCTTGCACAGCATGAGTAGTTCTTTAGCCTCTTGTGCTGGTATAGCATATTCAAACTCATTTCGGGTGATACCTTTGGTCTTACTTTTAATAGTAAGTGTGCCAAGGTTATCTTCAAGCCTAACCCGTACTGTAGCCTCCGCCGATGAACTGAGGTAACCTTGTTTTAGGGAAGAAGAGCTAGTTGCCATTGCTCGCCAATCATCATTTGCTACTCGGAATTTGCGTTCAATTTCTTGTGCCATTTATTTTGAAATACGTGCTCTATTTTTTCTATCTTCTAGTACGATATGGTTACTCGCGCCCCGGTTTGACTTCGTATATTGGTTACGCCAGAGTCAAGTATCAGGTATTGGCCTTTTATTCCCAGGAGTTTACCTTCTATTATCTTCTCTTTTTCTAGTTTCATGCTTTTTACCTTGTCGGGAAACTCCAACACGGGATAATTTATTTCCGTAATATCTATTGTTTTGCTAAGGTAATGCGAGAGTTCTTTGGGTACAAGGGCAGCCATTTCGTCGCGTACTTCGATTATGGTTTTGGTTTCGTCTATAACTCCTTTTAGCATTTTTTGCCAAGCAGTTTTATCGCTAATGTATTCTTTTAGGCTTACTTCTATAAGTCCTGCAAGTTGGCGATAAGGTACTTCTGCAAGTACAATCGCCAGCGTGGCGCCTTGGTCTATCCAGCGGTAAGGCATATTGGTATCGCGCGTTACGCCCACTTTGTAATTGCTTGTTAGTGAAATATATACAACATGTGGTTGCAAGTGGTGCTTTACCTCCCATTCGTAATCTCGAAGTGCTATTCCTTCATGTATTTGGCTCAGTTCTGGTCGCATGATACTGGGACTAGCCATAGGACTTTCCATAAACTCTCTATACGTTAATCCATCACCAAAACACTTCGTCATTTTCTCGCCAGAGATAATAGAGTTGAAATGTCCTTCAAATTCTAGTCGGATAGTTTGACCAAGTAGGGCATTCACATCTACCACCTCTTTGAAGTCTATTACATCATATATCGGGAGCTTGTATTGGGGCACCGTATGGAGTAGTTCGGTATCCATCATTCTGATATTTCCAGTGATTTGCATTCCAGGGCAAAGGTCAAGTACTCGCATTCAAATTACAAGGTTTAAATTTTGTTCAAATGCTAATTGCATCGCAAAGTCGCAATACGGTCTGTCAAAATTCAAATTGCCTAGCTTTGCAGAATGAAGAAATTTTTATTTTTAGTCATGGTTGCAGGATTTATTTCTTGGGATAAACCTATTACTAAGAAACCCGTTACCCTTTTCGAAACCTCCAATGGCACACAGTCAGCTTCATACCACGAAGGCATTCAATGGTGGAAATCACTTGCCTCAAGTACCGAAAATGTACAAATAGCAGAATTTGGGATGACGGATGCAGGGTATCCTTTGCATGTAATAACACTTTCTAAAGAGGGACTTTCCTTCGATAAAATTAAAGGTAGCCACAAGACGATAATCCTCATTAACAATGCCATACACCCTGGGGAGCCGGATGGGGTAGACGCCAGTATGATGCTTTTTAGAGACGTCGCTTTTGGTAATAAAAAGGTGTTAGACTCTTGTATTGTAGTATGTATACCGTACTATAATATTGGAGGAGCGCTCAACAGAAATAGCCACAGCCGAGCCAATCAAGATGGCCCTGAGGAATACGGTTTTAGAGGAAATGCACAAAACTTAGATTTGAATCGTGACTTTGTAAAATGCGATAGCCGCAATGCAGAAAGTTTTGCCAAATTACTACACGTAATGGACCCAGATATGTATATCGAAACGCATGTGAGTAATGGTGCAGATTATCAGTATACCATGACCTATTTGGCTACGCAGCCAGATAAATTAGGCAATTCAATGGGAACCTACTTGCGTTCTACACTAATTCCTGAAATGAACTTGAAAATGACGGCCAAAAATCAAACAATGGTGCCTTATGTCAATCATTGGGGTGGTCCGCTTAAGGATAATTATGCTACTTTTTATGATTCACCTCGGTACAGTAGTGGTTTAACCACACTGCATAATATATATGGTTTTGTGACGGAAACACATATGCTCAAACCGTTCAAGCAACGGGTGGAGGCTACCTATGATTTTTTGCAGAGTGCGATGGAATTTTGCAATGAAAATTCGGCAAGTCTAAAACAAACACGTGCTGCACAAAAGGCTTACGTAGCGCAAGCAAAAGTATTGCCTATAAATTGGACCTTAGATAAAAGTAGGGCCGATAAATTCACCTTTAAAGGATATGAATACGGGTATAAAAAAAGCGATGTAACGGGAGAAGACAGGCTGTTTTACGATACCCAAAAACCCATAGACAAAACCATGAATTATTATGGTTATATGTCGCCTTCTAGTCAAAAGGATAAACCTAAAGCCTATCTACTTCGTAGAGGATTTGTGGATGTAGAAGAACGACTTCATTGGAATGGCGTTACCCTACAAGAGTTACAACACGATACGGTATTGCATGTAGTAGCCTATAAAATGGCGAGCTACGAAACAGTGAAATCACCCTACGAAAAGCATTACCTGCATCATACAACAAAAGCGGTCGAGGATACTGTTTTATGGCATTTTAAAAAGGGAGACTACCTGATTAAAACGGGTACAGATAAAGACCGATTTATCCTTGAGTTACTGGAGCCGGAAAGTCCTGATAGTTATTTTAATTGGAATTTTTTCGATGCTATTTTACAGCAAAAGGAGCATTACAGCGACTATGTTTTTGAAGATAAGGCTGCAAGTATGCTGTCAGCAAACAGCGAGCTCCGGTTAGCATTTGAACAAAAGAAGCAAAATGAACCCCAATTTGCTGGAGATGCCGAAGCCCAACTCGAATGGATATACGCGCGTTCTGCGCATTACGAAAAGGAATATAACAGGCTACCCGTTTTTAAACTTTATTAAGCTCATAGAGAAAGGTAACAGAAGTCACCTTTTATATGATTTAGCGAGCCCACCTTTGTGCTATGAAAAAAAATATGGGATATACCGATAGGATTATTCGGCTAAGTATGGCGACACTTATAGCAGTGCTTTATGTAACCAATGTGATTGAGGGTACGCTCGCAATGGCGTTAGGTGTAGTCGCAGTCATTTTTGCAGCAACAAGTTTTGTAAACTTTTGTCCGCTTTACAATATGTTGGGAATAAATACATGTCAAACCAAATGATTTCTGAAAAACTACACATCGCCAATATGAAGTGCAACGGTTGCGCTACGAGTATTACTGCCAAGATCAATGGGATTGAAGGTGTTTACACGACAGAAGTAAATATAGATGAAGGGACTATAAACGTAGATTACAAAGAGGACAACGTGAGAGAGCACATAATCACCAAATTAAGTGCAATGGGTTATCCAGAAGCTACTGCTGAAAATGGTTTACTTATGAAGGCTAAGAGTTATGCGAATTGCAGGATAGGTAAGGTGAGTTAGTGATTTAGCTTACAGTCAAACAAAGAAAAACAACAACAATTAAGAAAAATGACAATACAAGAATTATTAAAAAATGGAGCGCAAGTTGTAGATGTGCGCTCTGAGGATGAATTTAGGAGTGGAAACGTTTCGGGTTCCATTAATATTCCATTGAACGAAGTGCCTGAGCGAATTGCTGAGTTTAAAAACATCGAAGCACCGATAGTACTTTGTTGCTTAAGCGGAGGCAGAAGTGGTCAAGCGACAGGCTTTTTACAAAGCCAAGGAATTGAGTGTTTTAACGGCGGTGGCTGGATGGACGTTGATTATGCAATGAGTCAAACGTCTTAGTAGATTTAATTTTTTTATGGTTAGAGCCTCCTAAGCACGATGAATGCTGGGAGGCTTTTTTATTTTTGCCTCACCAAACCCTTGGTTAATCCTGCAAGCAATAGCATAAAAGAGGTTGTACCGCAACCAATTATAAAGAAGAGATCTGGTCTAGGCCAATGCATTTCTTTAAATACAACGCCAATCATTAAAAGTACCAAGCCTACAATTCCTCCTTTTTGTATAAAAGGTATCTCAGATTTACCCAAATAGGTAGGCATGGCAATATGATAACCCACATAAATCACAATTAATCCAACAATGGCAAAAGAGTTGGATATACCAATCTCAGCCGTGCTTAAAATAAGGAGAAAGACCAGAAAACCCATCGGAAATAGGATGCGAGAATCTTTGTCAGGAACCATTGCAGCATAGCCCAAATACGCTCCAATATGCAACCAAAACAAGCCGATATTCACCTCGCCTAGTCCTGGCCAACGCATCACTTTAAACAGGTATGCCATGACTAAGGTGGCTAGTGAAATATAAATAAGACTGACTAAAAACTTTTTCATAACTTAATTTAATAGTGTGGTTAGTTTACTGGCTTCTTCCTTCACATTTTTGTTTTCGTAAATTACACCGTACACAAAGTCGAGTATAGGCATAGATACACCTAGTTCTTCATTGAGTTGATGTATACTATCGGCAGCATAATATCCTTCTGCAATCATTTGCATTTCCATCAGGGCAGATTTTACCGAGTAACCTTTGCCTAGCATAGCGCCTAGCGTTCGGTTACGGCTGTATTGCGAATATCCTGTAACCAATAAATCACCAAGATATGCAGATTTATTGGTATCTCGCTTAATGGGATAATACGCTTTAATGAATTTTTTTATTTCGCGAATAGCGTTACTCATAAGTACCGCTTGAAAATTATCTCCATATCCTAAGCTATGGCACATTCCTGCTGCGATAGCGTATACATTTTTGAGTACCGCGGTAATCTCTGTCCCATAAATATCATCGGTTTGGGTCACGCGTATAAAGGAGCAACTTAGTGCTTCGGCTATTTTCTCACGTTGTTTTCTACTTTTACTCGCTACGGTTAGGTAGCTTAGTTTCTCTTGTGCAACTTCTTCAGCGTGGCAAGGTCCTGTTATTACCAAGAAGTTTTTAGTTTTAACCCCTTTAACATTGATCAAGTAATCGGCTATGATTTGCTTGGTGTGCGGAATAACTCCTTTAATAGCCGAAATGACAGTCTTGTCTTTAAATTTTGCTGCATCAATAGGATCAAGTAAATCAAACACGAAAGCAGAAGGAGTTACCAGTAGAATATGATCATTTTGATCTATGAGTTCTTCTGCATGGGTACTTACGTGCAGTCTTTTAAGGTCAAATTTTACCGAGCGTAAATATTTGGGATT
The DNA here is from genome assembly GCA_945890595.1 of Chitinophaga pinensis. Lineage (GTDB taxonomy): Bacteria > Bacteroidota > Bacteroidia > NS11-12g > UBA9320 > UBA9320. The sequence goes on along the minus strand of CAMDCQ010000012.1, from coordinate 1,164 downwards.
GCGTCCATTGGTGTTAATAGCAGCAGCCATATCAGCACTGCGTACCCACCAATCTACGTGCATATTGGGGTCTTCCAGCAAAATTTTTACCAGTGCAGTACCCCAACTACCGCTTCCCATGACTAGGATTTTATTCATCAGGGTCAAAGCAACATCTTTTTTTTCATTTTCGGGTGCTATTTTCCCATCAAAAAGCAGAATTACCTCTTAAATTTGAATCAATCAATGAATCCAAAAGTAGACGAGTTTATCCTAAATGCGAATAGATGGCAACCTGAGATTAAGGCTTTACGCGCTATTTTACTGGATTGTCAATTGCAAGAAGAGCTTAAATGGAGACAGCCGTGTTACACCTTTCAAGGCGCTAACTTGGCGATAATTGCCAGTTTTAAATCACATTGCGCTTTGTCGTTTTTAAAAGGAACTCTATTGCAAGATGCCAACCAGCTCCTGGTTTCACCCGGCGAAAATTCGCAATCGGTCAGGTATCTTAGTTTTACCAATGTGGCAGAAATTAGGGAGTTAGAAGCTACCCTAAAATCCTATGTTTTTGAAGCAATAGAAATAGAAAAGGCTGGAATCAAGGTGGTCAAGACAAAAAGTGAACATGTACGTTATTGTGAAGAATTACAGGTAAAACTGGCAGAAGACAGTATATTTAGCAAGGCATTTGAGGCTCTCACTCCGGGAAGGAAAAGAGGTTACACCCTGTTTTTTGAATCAGCCAAGCAAACTAAAACCCGCGAATCACGGATAGAAAAGTATCGTCATCGCATACTAATGGGTAAAGGAATAAACGACTGTGTATGCGGTTTATCTAAACGAATGCCCAATTGCGACGGGTCACACAAGTTTGCGTAAACCTACTAATTGTTCGTTCTTAGCCTACAAATGGTAGTTTAGCTACTACCGCTTTAATGCTCTTATTACGCACTTGTACGTATATTTCAGAACCGATTTTAGCAAATTCAGGAGTTACATATCCCATTCCTATTGCTTTATCTAGCGTTGGGCTTTGAGTTCCGCTGGTTACTTCGCCTATTACGTTTCCGTTTGCATCTACAAGCTCATAATGTTGTCTTGGGATACCGCGTTCTACCATTTCAAAACCTACTAGTTTACGGCTTGCACCATTGGTTTTGATGTCTTGGTGGTATGCTTGAT
>CAMDCQ010000011.1 GCA_945890595.1 Chitinophaga pinensis | reverse complement strand
GATTTAGTTATAAGTTTAACGACTATACTGGCCGATATCAAAAAAGATCATCAAGTTTTAATAGATAGAACTGAATTGGCTGAGGAAAATAGCAAAACGCTGAAGACAGAGAATGAAGTCTTGTTGCGTGAAATAAAAAGACTAAAATACATTATCGATACCCAAAAATAAAAGGAATGAGTGTAGCTAAAAAAGACATAAAAAAAATGACTACCCACCAGCTTCAAGAGATGAAGACTCGTGGTGAAAAAATATCTATGCTTACAGCATATGATTATTCCTATGCTAAAATAGTGGATGATGCAGGAATAGATGTTATCCTAGTTGGTGACTCGGCGAGTAATGTAATGGCAGGTCATGACAGTACCTTACCTATAACATTGGAGCAGATGATATACCATGCTCAATCCGTTATACGTGCGGTAACCAGATCGTTTGTTGTGGTAGACCTACCATTTGGAAGCTATCAAGGAAATAGTACGGAAGCCTTAAGAAGTGCAATTCGAATAATGAAAGAAAGTGGCGCACACTCTGTAAAGTTAGAAGGCGGTTCTGAGGTTATAGAATCTGTAAAACGAATATTGAGCGCAGGTATTCCCGTAATGGGACATTTGGGCTTAACCCCTCAAAGTATTTATAAATTCGGAACCTACACCGTTCGAGCTAAAGAAGAAGAAGAAGCCAATAAACTTATAGAAGATGCTAAATTATTAGAAGAAGCGGGTTGTTTTGCGTTGGTGCTTGAAAAGATTCCGGCTAGTTTGGCAAAAAAAGTAGCAGAAACGTTAACCATTCCTGTAATCGGAATCGGTGCTGGCAGTGACGTTGATGGTCAAGTTTTAGTTCTACACGATATGTTGGGGGTTACCAAAGAATTTTCTCCACGATTCTTACGCAGATACCTGAATTTATATGAAGAAATGAAAGGTGCTGTGGGACAATATATCGCAGACGTAAAGTCGGTTAATTTTCCAAACGAAAACGAGCAGTATTAAGCTTCTTCAAGTACAGCACTAAGACCTTTATCGGTCAATGCTGCACAGATAGGTACTAGCTCGGTTTCTGATCCACTTTTTACCGCACATTTACCTTTAAAATGCACAAGCATAGCGCATTGCTCAGCTTGCTCAGGGGTGTGCTTGCAATACTTTATAAGACAGTTTATGACGTGGTCAAAAGTATTGACATCATCATTGTACAAAATAATAACAAAACCCGTGTCTGCATCAGTTAGTAAATCAACTAATTCTTGCTGGTCAGTTTGTGTATTCAAAATCATGATTTGCTTTTAAATAGCTTTGCCTTACTCTCTTCGCCGTTTAGTAACCTTGTAATGTTTTTCTTATGGGTTAAAATAACCATAACTGCTGCAGCTATTCCAAACGCAATGAGTAGAGGCTCGTCTCTTTTGAAAACAAAGATAGTTAAAATCGGAAATGCTATTGCAGCTAAAATAGAGCTTAAAGACACATATTTAGTAAGAAGTAAGACAACTATAAACAAACCCAATATTGCCAAAGCCAAGACATAATGAATACCTATCAACATACCAAAAAGTGTTGCAATTCCTTTGCCACCTCTAAACTGCTCAAAAACAGGAAATATGTGGCCAACCACTGCCAAAAGCCCAAAGAGCAATTGTAGATTTATGAAACGATCTGTCCCATGTTCTATACCACCTAGGTAGTGAACTAAGCTTGCTGCAGTAACCCCTTTTACAACGTCCATAAAAAGGACCACAATTCCTACTTGCTTGCCCAGCACCCTAAAGGTGTTAGTAGCTCCCGCATTGCCACTTCCTTGCTCGCGGATATCAAACCCAAAATAGGCTTTACTAATCCACACGCTCGTAGGAATGCTCCCTAAGAGATAGGCGACAACAGACAGTAATATGATTAAAAATAATTCCAACTTTTATATCTTGAATTAATAAATAATGAGCTTTGGTAAATTTGATTTATCAACTAGGAAAACCTATTTGATAAGCAACGCATCACCATAACACAAGAAATTATACCCTTCTTTGATGGCAGAATCATAAACTTCCATTGCCAGTTTATGATCATCCAAATAAGCTGAAGTAAGCATCATTAGTGTAGATTGTGGCTCATGAAAATTAGTTAAAAAACAGTTCGCTATTCTAGGCTCATAAGGAGGGAATATAAACTTATCTGTCCAACTATCATCTGCATTTAAACGTCCAAAAGCAGAAACCGAACTCTCAAGAGCACGCATTACGCTTGACCCAACAGCTAACACTTTTTTCTTCTCGTCTTTGGCTTTGTTCACAATATCGGCGGCTTCTTGCGATACCATGAAGTGCTCACTATCCATTTTATGTTTGGTAAGGTCTTCAACCTCTACCGGTCTAAATGCACCCAGACCAATATTCAAATTAACTTTAGCAAAGTTTACGCCTTTTATTTCGAGCCTCATCATGAGTGCTCTCGTAAAATGAAGGCCTGCAGCAGGAGGCGCGATAGCACCTTCTACTTCCGCAAAAATAGTTTGGTACATTTCTTCGTCTTCTGGAACAGCATCACGCTCCAAGTATTTTGGGATAGGCGTATGACCCAGTTTGTTTACAACATTTTTAAACTCTTCATCAGAGCCATCAAAAAGGAAACGTATAGTTCTTCCTCTACTGGTTGTATTGTCAATAACCTCAGCAACAAGCTCGTCCTCACCGAAGAATAACTTATTACCAACTCTTATTTTTCGAGCAGGATCCACCAAAACATCCCACAAGCGAAGCTCGTTATTCAGTTCACGCAGCAAGAAAACTTCTATTTTGGCACCTGTTTTTTCTTTATTTCCATAAAGTCTTGCAGGAAATACTTTGGCATTGTTTAACACCATAACATCGCCTTCATTAAACTCTTCCAAAATGTCTTTAAACATCTTATGTTCAATGGTTTTTGTAGCTTTGTCTACAACCATTAGCTTGCACTCATCACGATTGTACGGTGGGTGTCCTGCAACTTTACTAGGATCTAAGTCAAAGTGGAATTCTGATAATTTCATGTGTATATTTTAAGAAACGTGGCTCTTCTAAAAAAGGGTGCAAAAGTACGCTATTTAAAAAGCGAAGTCAAGTGTTTCTTTAATCTATCTTATATATATACCTAAAACAGTTTCCTTTACACCTTATATCGGCATGTATATAACAACCTTTATCGATTTTAATTTACACATTCGTATCTGAATCGTACTATTGACCAAGTATATGAATAGAGGCACCATGTTTAAAGAATCTATGGCACTTACATTTGGTTTTTTGCGCGCCAACAAACTTAGAAGTGTACTATCTGTTCTGGGAATTACAATAGGCATTTTTTGCATTGTATCTATACTTACAGCAACCCACTCACTAGAACAAAACATTAGAGCAAACGTAGATAAGCTAGGAGATAAAATCGTTTATGTCCAAAAATGGCCTTGGGGTTTTGGTGGAAGTTATAATTGGTGGGAATACCTTAATAGACCAGAAGCAAACATAGCAGAATACAAAAGACTTAGCAAAGAGGCAGAAAGATCGTTGGTAAAGGATGTCGCCTTCTTTTTTGAATTTGGAAATAACAAGGTAAAATCTCCCTTACAAGAGGTAAGTGATGTAGGGATCACGGCTGTAATGGGCGATTTTTTTAAGATAAACCAATGGGAATTGGCATCCGGTCGAACCTTTAACGACATGGAACTCGCCAAAGGCAAAAATGCTGCTATTGTAGGATACTCATTAGCATTAAGCCTGTATAACGGACAAAATCCTGAAGGAAAATCGGTCCTTATAAACGGCAACAAGGTCAATATTATAGGTGTGTTGGCTAAACAAGGAAATGCCATCGGCGGACCACAATATGATGACGTAATGGTGCTTCCAGCAGTATTCGCTCAAAAATTTGCCAAACCTAATACACAAGGCGTAAAATCATCTATTGTTATTAATGGCCATCAAGATGTACCCTTAAAATCACTAGACTTTGAGATTAAACGCATCATGAGATCTATCCGAAAGCTTAAGCCAAAAGATAAAGACGACTTTGCCATCAATAAACTTACCATGATATCGGACCAACTCAATCAAACCTTCGGAATGATAGACATTGCCGCTCTAATCATAGGAGGATTCTCTCTGTTGGTAGGTGGATTTGGTATAGCCAACATCATGTTTGTTTCGGTAAAAGAACGTACTTCCATCATTGGCCTTCAAAAAGCACTAGGCGCTAAACGAAACTTTATAATGTCTCAGTTCCTTTTTGAAGCTGTCATACTATGCATTGCAGGAGCCCTAATTGGGATTTTATTTGTTTTTGCCTTAGGAACATTAGCTTCATATTTTACTAGCTTTAAAATTTACTTTAGCTCAACTATATTTATGTTAGGTGTGGCTATATCCATTGTTATTGGCCTTATTGCTGGCATATCACCGGCATTACTGGCAGCTCGAATGGATCCTGTAGAAGCATTAAGGAAATAGATTACCCTTCTGACGCCAAATTCAGGTCAAAAAAAAAAGGAGCCATTCTCGCAAGAATGACTCCTTTTTTGATAACAATGAATGCTTAATTTAATAATGCATTCGTGCCTCTTACGCCTTCAGCGCTCTCAATCATTTTAGCTTTTTCAGCGTCTGATAAAGATACTTCCACTATGCGCTCAATACCATTTTTACCAATAATACATGGCACTCCTATACATATATCTGAAAGAGCGTATTCTCCATCAAGCATAGCTGAACAAGGAATCATTTTTTGAGAATCTAGGGCAATTGCTTTTACGATTTCAGAAACAGCAGCTCCAGGAGCATACCAAGCACTAGTGCCTAATAAACTAGTAAGCGTAGCTCCACCTACTTTGGTTGCTTCTACTATTTCTTCCATTTTATCTGAAGCTAAAAACTCAGCCACATTTACGCTATTACGTGTTGCTTTCTCTATTAATGGAACCATTCCTGTATCGCTATGACCACCAATCACCATACCTTCTACGTCAGACGCAGGGCAACCCAAAGCCTCTGCTAGTCTGTATTTAAAACGAGCACTATCTAAAGCTCCTCCCATTCCGATAATGCGGCTTTTAGGGATATTGGTAGCTTGATGTACCAAATAAGTCATTGTATCCATAGGATTAGAAACCACAATAATGATGGCATTGGGAGAATGTGCTAGAATACTAGTAGCAACGGTTTTAACAATCCCTGCATTGATACCAATCAGTTCTTCACGCGTCATACCCGGTTTACGCGGTATACCACTTGTAATTACAGCAACGTCGCTTCCCGCTGTTTTACTATAATCATTGGTAGCACCTGTAATTTTGGTATCAAAACCATTAAGCGATGCACACTGCATAAGATCCATTGCTTTACCTTCCGCAAAACCTTCTTTGATGTCAATAAGACAAACCTCTGCAGCAAAATTTTTGATGGCGATGTACTCGGCACAACTAGCACCTACTGCACCCGCTCCTACTACTGTTACTTTCATTGGTACAAAACTAACATTTGTCTGAGTAATAGCGCAAGAACAGTTTGATAATCCCTTGAGAAAATTAAAAAAACTGTAAATTCCTAAATCCAGTGTTCTTCTAGACGTAAAATCAAACAACGAACAAGGTAAGAGTTTAGATTTAGAATGGATCCTCCGTGTGACATTTAACAGTGATCCCAATCAAGATCTAAAAATTTCACTTTGGATTTATGTAAAAAAAATATTTTTGCAACAACAGATGAAGACTAGATATCTTCTCAAATTATTATAAACGTAAAGATAACGCACATGAAAAAAGACAAAATAATCTTCTGGATAGCAACAAGCATCATTGCCTTAATGGAAGGATTGATGCCAGCATTAACCTTTCAAACAGAAATGGCTAAGGAAGGAATTCGTCACTTGGGATATCCTGAGTATTTTGGTAATGCCCTGGTTATATTTAAGGTGATAGGTGTTGTGCTATTGATGCTACCAAAAATACCTAATCGAATTAAAGAATGGGCCTATGCGGGTTTTGCCTTTGACTTTATGTTTGCAAGCATTAGCCATGGTGCAGTTGACGGTCTTGTAGGTCATACCCTATTCCCGCTCCTTATTTTCGGAATTCTGGCCGTTTCCTACATTTATCATCATCGTATTCTGAAGAACTTAAATAATTAGTTGTTCATACTATCCATTTGCTGTTGTTCAATAAACCTAACAATTACACTTTAGAGCAAAATCTACAGTTACAATTAATGAACAGACTTAACGCTATTCTAGATCAACTTGAAGCCAAAATTTCCATTTATGAGGTGGTAAATACAACTGTTTCTTCAAAGGCAATTGGTTGGCACATTGAACATACCTTATTGACTGTAAACGGAATAATTCATGCGCTGCACAAGTCAAACCCTAAGGATTACAAGTGGAAATTCAACATGGTTAGATTACTAGTTTTATCCAGAAAGCAGATACCCCGAGGAAAAGCAAAAGCCCCAGAGATTGTGTTACCCAAAGAAACTATCGAAGAAAGACAATTACTACTTCATCTTGCTAAAGCGCGACTGAAAATAGAAGAGTTGGCGAACTTAGAGGCAAATCACTTTTTTTATCATCCCTTATGTGGCAATCTTAAATTAGATCAAACCATCTCATTTCTGGAAATACACAGTAATCATCACCTAGCAATAATAAAGGACATAGCAAACGCACAAATCTCTACCTAAACATTCAAGCAAATACACAAAAGGTAAAGCAACTATTTATTAACGTAGCGGTGAGAGACCTTCATAAATCAATGGACTTTTATAGCGCTTTGGGATTTACTATTAACCCACAATTTTCTGATGATACTGCTAAGTGTTTGGCGTGGAGTGAACATATTTTTTGATGATCTTAACGCCTGAAAAATTTACCACATTTGCTACTAAACCCCTCACAGATACAAAAGCTACCTTGTCAAGTCTTTATTCATTATAGGTGGAGAGCATAGAAGAAATGCATCGTATAGTAACAAACGGACTACGTGCACAAGGAAAAGAACCGAGTGAAATCAAAGATTATGGTTTTATGCAACTTCGAACCATTGAGGATTTTGACGGACACACTTGGGAAATTTTCTTCATGGATCACAATACCTCGTCCTTCGAAGCGTAATACTTTAAATTTCGTTATAGACCAATATCAACAATCGCTTTTGCACGTATAAATCTATGCCATTTGCTGGCTTAAGCAGTGTAAAGATCCAAATCCCCAGATAAAGTCTACTGCGCTTATCCCGATAATTTCCCTTTCCGGAAAACACTCAGAAAGTATCGTTAGCGCTATGCGATCATTGGGATCATTAAATGTTGGCACCAGCACTGCACCATTCAGTATTAAAAAATTGGCATAACTCGCTGGTAACCGAAGGTTTTCAAAAACCATCTTTTTAGGCATAGGCAGTTCTATGACCTTAGGAGACGTTCCATTTTCTAATTTGGCGGCCTTCAGTCGTTTTAAATTATCTTGTAACGGCTGATAATTAGCATCTTCGGGATTATTCTCGACCACGGTTACAATAGTATCTTCATTTATAAACCTGCATAAATCATCTATATGACCATGTGTATCATCGCCATGCAATCCGTCACCGAGCCAAATTACATTGGTAACACCCAGGTACTCTGAAAAAACCGCCTCATAATCATCCTTAGTAAATCCAGGGTTTCGTACTTGTATACTTGGGTGCAATAGGCACTCCTCTGAGGTTAATAGTGTTCCTCTCCCATTCACATCAATAGCTCCCCCTTCCAAAACAATCTTTTTCCCCTTGTAATATGCTTCTGTTAACGCTATTCCTAAATGCTCGGCAACCATCATTGGCACTTTCCTATCCAACTGATAATTGGGATATTTTGCCCAGCTATTGAAATTAAATGAAATAGCTTCTCGATTTCCGAGCTCGTTTTGTACGATAATAGGTCCAGAATCGCGCATCCAACTTCGGTTGGTTTTGTGTACAATAAAATCAACTCTCCCCAGATTTACATCAGCATTCTGTAACATTTCGATAACTTTGTGCTGAAGCATTTCGCTTGCTACCATCAGATACACCGTTTCATAGCAAGTTACTTTTTTAATAAACTCTATATAAGCCCATTGTACTGCTTGGTATTTACCTGGCCAGTCATTACCGTTATGAGGGAAGCAAAGTAAGATGCCTTTTTGATGTTCCCACTCTGCTGGAAATCGTCTTGTCATATCTGTTAGTTAATAACTGATTCTAATCTATTGCTCGTTGGGTGATATCCCCGTAAGCATCAATTCTCCTATCCCTAAAAAACGGCCAGTTTTGGCGCACATTTTCTTGTAAATCTAAATCTACTTCTGCGATCAAAATTTCTTCTTGATCATGAGAGGCTTGTGCTAAAATTTCCCCTTGAGGTCCTGCAATAAAAGAGGATCCCCAAAACTGAATCCCATCTGCATCTGGCAAGTAATTCTCTAACCCAATACGATTAGCCGCGGCTACGTAAATCCCGTTTGAAACGGCGTGACCCTTCATGGCATTCATCCAAGCGGCGTGCTGATTCTCCCCATACTGCTCTTTTTCTGAGGGATGCCAACCAATGGCAGTTGGATAAAACAACGTTTCGGCACCTTGCAAAGCCGTGAGTCTAGCCGCCTCAGGAAACCACTGATCCCAACATATAAGTGTTCCTATTTTGCCTTTTTGCGTAGTAATTGTTTTAAAGCCTAAATCACCGGGTGTAAAGTAAAATTTTTCATAAAAAAGAGGATCGTCAGGGATATGCATTTTACGATAAAGACCTGCTTCTGTGCCGTCTACATCAATGATATAGGCACTGTTATGATAAATGCCTGTCATTCTTTTTTCGAAGAATGGCACGATGATAACCACACCTAGTTGCTTGGCAAGCGCGCTAAATGCGATAAATGATGTACTGTATAATTGCTCTGCCAGCTCAAAATTAGCCACATCTTCACTTTGGCAAAAATAATGACTACTGTAAAGCTCCGGCAAGCAAATTACCTCCGCACCTTGTTGCGCAGCTTGAGTCACCCATTGGGTGCACTTAATAAGATTATTGGAAGGCGTATCATTCAAGTTGAGTTGTATGACAGCAATTTGGTATTTTCTGTTCATGAATAATTAAATAGGGCTTCGTGACATCACTTTATTTCATTCGGCAACATCGTAATTTTAGGTGGCAAATATACCAAGATTTGAATTAGACTTTAGTAGATACATCTGTAAGCTCTCTATTACAGGTAACATAAATCTTCTAGAGTAAAGGCAGTAGTTTCCGCACTTTTTCTTGCATTTTTTAGGCGTTATCTCATATTCTACTGCTTTTGTGCGACCTTTGACACAAAATAAACACACCATGAATATTGAAATCATCCCTTTCGTAGGATTTAATCAAGTGAAATTTGGAATGAGCCTAGAGAAAATTAAAGAACTTCTGGGCGAACCGACGGAGACTGTTAGAGAAAAACACGAAGACGATTCAGAAGACGTATCGCTTATGTACGGAGATCTTGGCGCAGAACTTAGTTTTATGTCTGAAGATGATTTTAGACTTGGACTTATCACTTGTTTTGCTCCAACTTTTACGTTAGACGAGCAATCTTATGCCGGCATGAGCGAAGCAGACTTTTTAAAAGACTCAAAATTTGACGACTTAATTTTGGAAGAAACATTTGAAGACCTTAACGCTAAAGACTACACGATTGATTCAAAAGGATTAAGTGTTTGGATACAAGATGGTTTTGTAGACTCTATCACTATGTTTCCCAATCATATAGATGAGGACACCGTAGAGTGGCCAGCCTAAAAATTTAGGATTTAAAACAACCTTAAAAAAAACGAGCTAATGAAATTCATTAGCTCGTTTTTTAATACCCTTATTTAACCGTGCTTACCTAAGGTAGCTGTATTCATTCCGCAAATAATCTCCACTTCTAGCTGCCAAAGGTGCGGTAGTCTGAGAAAACAACCATTCATTTCCGGGGGGATTAGGTTCGCTTCGTTTTGCAAAATCAAGTTGTGCAGGGGTTAAAGCTCGTTCATCGCCTCTAAAGGTTCCCCACATTTCGGTCCAGCAGAAAGAACTTGGAAATACTTGACGGTTGATAACTGCGAAGGTTACCCCGTCTAGTCTTTGTATCATCAGTTGAGCAGAACTGTTAATCGTCTTTGTGTATTCTATATAATTTGCGGTAACTGTTCCATATACTTTTACCACTTCACCGCTATCTGTTTTTGCCTCACCTACATACACTTTTTCTTTTTTAAGGTCGAACGTATTTTTAGTAAAGTCGACGCCACCAATATGCGCATCCTCCATCTCGATTTGTACTATTTCATCGGCAGGAAAACTTAATTCTCCGGGCTCTACTACTCTCATAAAACGGTATCTTGTACCTTTAAAATTATTTCGTACTGCACCAAAGACAGCATCGGAATTATAATCTCTGAAAAAATTCTTGCTGTTAACAAACTGTATAATCACATTTACTGTTCCTGCATTCTGGGCATTATCAAGCTCTTCTTCGGTAACTGTTCTTGCCACGTATTCATTGGCTTTTACAAACTGAATAAACGCTTCCCTTGCGCGTTGTTTGTTTCCTAAATTCAGCAATCGGACTCCTTCTTTTCTGTGGGCGCTTGCAGCACCATCGCGCACCATAACCAACTCATCTGTAACATCTGTGAGTTCTAGAAGGTCTTTGTACATCGGATATCTTCTAATTGCGTTATTGAGCATGGCAATTTTCTCATACTCACTCACCATCACGTCATACTTAAATGGGTTATTGGTTTTGTCCTGATATACAATCACGTTAGTATGTTCATTAACTGCTAACGTATAGGCTTGGCGTAATACTTTTTCTGCCTTTTCGTTTTGTGGTTTTTGCTGAAGCCTTTTCACCGCTTGATACACTGCTGTATCATAATCGCCTTGCTCCATGCGCTTTTGTCCAGCATTGCAAGCTGCCAGCGCTAAGCAACTTATTAAAATGATTATATAATTACTTTTCATGGTTAATCTTTTTAGTATAGGAGTACGTTTCCAATTACACAAATTAATCCAAAAATAGTTCAGATCAATAAAAGTCTATTAATTAAATATTTATTCTTTTTTGCAACGGCCACAAAGTGTACTCTATTCTAGGCAAATTTAAGTATACCGCGATATTGTAAAAAATAAGTATTGACACAATTAAACACAAGAGGCTAAATCATTTTTTAGATTTAGCAAAATAATACAAGATGTTAGTCTCTTGAATTGCCTCCTGTATTCCCACCAGACGTATTTCGAGGCTTACGGCGAAAATTACGACCGTTGCTATTCCCACTATTGCTGTTTCCACTGTTACTGTTTCCACTCCCGTTAGCACTAGTTCCATTGCCTCTACCTTGGTTTCTATTTGCGGGTCTACTATTGGATGGCTTATTAGTCCCTGTTGGTTTATTTTCTTTCGTTCTTTTCTTACCACCTTCTACAGGACCACTCGTTGGCTCAAAGCCTTCTATAACGGTACTTTCTAGTCGCATACCAAGCAACTTTTCTATGCCTCGTACATATTCTATTTCATCCGCACTTACGAGTGAGATAGCTTGTCCACTTGCTCCCGCTCTACCCGTTCTACCAATTCTATGCACATAATCTTCTGGCACATTTGGTAGTTCAAAATTGATAACATAGGGAAGTAAAGGAATATCTAGTCCACGAGCGGCTATATCGGTAGCCACGAGTACACTTATTTCTTTATCTTTAAATCCTGCTAATGCTTTGGTACGCGCTCCTTGTGATTTGTTTCCATGAATGGCAGCTGCCGTAATATTGGCCTTATTCAATTTTTCTGACAGTCGATTCGCTCCATGTTTTGTTCTGGTAAACACCAATACCTGATGCCAGTTACCATCCCAAATAAGCTTAGTAATTAATTCTATTTTTCGTTTAGCATCACATCTATACACCAATTGATCTACCAGCTCGGCAGTGGTATTTTCGGGTGTAGCTTCTACTGTCACGGGATTAGTTAGGATACCGTTGGCGAGGGTTCTTATTTCGCGGGAAAACGTAGCGCTAAAAAGTAAATTCTGACGCTTGTCCGGCATCATACTCATAATCTTCTTAATGTCACGTAAAAAACCCATATCTAGCATTCTGTCGGCTTCATCAAGCACCAAGAATTCGACGTCGCGCAGCGAAATAAATCCTTGATTTTGCAAATCCATTAATCTACCTGGCGTTGCTACCAAAATATCTATTCCACTTCTAAGCATGCTCACTTGTGGGTTTTGATTAACCCCCCCAAATATCACCATACTTCTGAGGTCTACATACTTACTATAGGTCTGAATATCTTCTAATACTTGTGCTGCTAGCTCACGCGTAGGAGTAAGCACCAATGCTCTTATTACTCTTCGTTTTTGAGGTTCTGTTTTGCATAGTAGCTGTATCATAGGCATAGCAAAACCAGCTGTTTTACCTGTTCCTGTTTGAGCAGAAGCAAGGATATCCTTACCTTCTAGTACTCTTGGAATTGCTTTTTCTTGAATGGGACTTGGAGTTTCATATCCTTTGTCGGCTACCGCTTTTAATAAGGCTTCGGAAAGGCCTAGTTCTTTAAATGTCATATTTTTTTTGTTTGAAATGACAATCGGTTAAAGACCTCACTCCTGTTTTTTAATATTGGGTGCAAAGGTAATCGCTAAAGCTGCCCCTCCTGCACATTCTGCTAGAAGTGTAATTATTATGGACGGTGTTGTTTTTAGAAGACCGACTTACACTGGAACTAAAATAAAATAAAACCATGATTACGGATTAATAATATCCGTTGTGCGTAACATCGATTTAGTGTAAAACGTTTTACCGAATTGATGTATTTTTACATCCTATGTCTAACTATAAAGAATCTCGACGTCAGTTTCTTAAAAACATATCTCTTACAGCAGCTGCTTTTACTTTCTCACCATTAGCATCTAGTGCACGAAGCACCTCAATCAACAAACAAAACGCCTGTGAAAAAACCACACTCGACTATTACGGCGAGGGGCCATTTTATACCGCCAATCCTCCAACCTTAACCTCCGAAAAGTTGGCACCAGATGCTGAGATAGGCACTCGAATAAGAATAAGCGGCAGAGTTCAAACATTAGATTGCAGTAGATTTATACCCAATACCATAGTTGACATTTGGCATGCTAACCATAACGGAGAATATGATACGATTGGTTTTAAGTTAAGAGGCAAAATAGCTAGTAATGCGCAAGGATTTTACACTTTTGAAACCATAAAACCGGGCAAATACCTGAATGGCAATAAATACCGCCCTTCACATATTCACTTAAAAATCACTCCTCCCGGATTTCCTACCATTACTACTCAACTCTATTTTCAGGGAGATACAGATATTGCCGAAGATGCTGCTGCCCAGATTACCAGCGGTCAATATGACGCAACACATCGTATAATATCACTTACAGACGATGGCAATGGAATTCTTGAAGGTACTTGGGATATCGCCTTGGACGGCGATGGTACTTTAGGCACAACTGATCTCCACATTGACAAAGGAATCATTTACCATGCGTCTCCTAATCCATTTACATCAAGCCTTACTATTAATTACGGGATTTTTCACACCGCAGCAATCAGACTTATGGTTTTTGATATGCAAGGAAGACAGGTCGCTATACTGGAGCAGAGAATACTGACTCCCGAAAAATACGAAGCATCATGGACGCCAGACGCTCAATTACCAAACGGACAATATTTTATAGCGCTTAAAATAAACGAACTACAAGTACATTACGTTAAGGTTCAATTTACCAGATAGGTATAGACTTAACTCCAGCTTGGTTTACTATTCCAAACTGGGAAGATCAACTTTATTTCAAGCTTGCATTCAAAACGATTTTTACCGCAGAAAGAGCCTCTGAAATAGGACATGAGTCTTTAGCCGCATTTGCTAATTCTAAAAATTTAGCCTCGTCAATACCAGGTACATCTCCCACTAGATTCAATGTAATATAATCAAAATGCCAATGTACATCTTCATTGCGCATGGTAACCACAGCCTCTGTATCTAACACCTTAGCAGGGAACCCTGCACCTGCCAGTTGAAAACTAAGCGCCATATTAAAGCAACCTGCATGAGCAGCAGCTATTAGTTCTTCTGGATTAGTGCCTAATTTTCCATCTTCATTTTGAAAACGGGTTTTAAAGGAGTAAGGTTGTTCTTGGAAGGCTCCGCTACGGGTAGTAAGACTTCCTGTGCCATCTATACCGGCACCTTTCCATTGGGCTGTTGCTGTTCTTTTCATATTTGTAAAGTGTTTTATTAACTAACAGATTAGTTGACAGATTTGTTTAGCTTTATCTAGCTATCTGTTTAGACTATTCCCTTATTTCGGTTAATATCAAGGTAAATAGTGTAAGTGAATCCCTAATGATTATACCTCGCCACTATTGGCATACTTCTACCAAAACCAAATGCTTTGTGGCTGATACGAAGCGTTGGTGGTGCTTGAAAACGTTTATACTCATTGCGATCTACCATACGTATTATTTTGCGTATCAGTATTTCGTCTGCGCCTTCTAAGTTCAAATCAACTATTTCTTGCCATCCTTTTTTCCCTTCTATGTAGTGGAATAGTATTTTGTCTAATACCGGATATGGGGGTAACGAATCAATATCTTTTTGATCTGGCCTTAACTCCGCACTTGGTTCTTTGTTTACTATTTCGTAAGGAATCACCTCACCATAACGATTGATAAAGCGCGCTAACTCATACACTTGTTCCTTGTATAAATCTCCTATTACAGATAATCCGCCACACATATCGCCGTACAAGGTACTATAACCAACAGCACTTTCACTCTTATTACTGGTATTGAGCACCATATTGCCAAACTTATTGCTGTACGCCATGAGAATAATGCCACGACTTCTAGCTTGCAAATTTTCCTCGGTTACGTTGGGCTCTGTACCTGTAAATTCATCAGCAAGTGTTTCTTCAAAAGCATCAAACGCTTTTTTAATAGGAATTATACTAAACGGAGAACCTAGATTTTGTGCCAACTTCTGTGCATCGTCTACCGACCCAGAACTACTATACTTACTAGGCATGGTAATCGCCTTGACATTTTCCGCTCCTAAAGCTTCTGCAGCAATTGCATGTACCACTGCGCTATCTATACCTCCACTGCTACCTAAAACTGCATTTTTAAAACCAACTTTACTGAAATAATCGCGCACTCCCATCACCAATGCATCGTGTATTAAGCCGATATCATAATCATAGTATTCTTGGTGATTGTCTTCATAAAGCGTACTGCTATCCCATTGAATGACCTTGAAGTCTTCTTTATAAAATTCACACTCTTCTACAATGTCTCCTAATCTATTGATAAACATAGAACCTCCATCAAATAGAAGGTCTGTATTGCCCCCTACTTGGTTTACATAAAAAAGAGGCAATCCATAGGTTTTGGCATTGAGTTGCATTCGGGATCGGCGTTTTTCTACATGATTGTAACTGTAAGGCGAACCACTTAAATTTATCATAACCGTAGGATTCTGTTTGATAAGCTCATCCATTGGAGTTACATCATACAGTTTTTCGTTGTCTAAATTCCATAAGTCTTCGCAAATGGTAACTGCGATACGCTCGCCTTTAAAGTCTACGCATTCAAACACGTTATTCGTCTCGAAATACCTGTACTCGTCAAAAATATCGTAGGTAGGAAGTAAGGTTTTGTTCACCTTAGCAAGTAGTTTTTGGTCAGAAAAGAAAAACGCTGAGTTGTACAGTTTTTTTCCTTTTGCCAATCCACTTAACGATGGGCTACCCACCAGCACACCTATCTCATTTGATGCCATTCTGATGGTATCTAAAGCAAGTTTACAACGCTCTATAAAACTGGGATAATCTAGCAAATCTTTGGGTGGATACCCGCAAATAGACAACTCAGAAAAAACCACAAGATCAACATTAGCCGCCTTGGCAGCATCTACCTCAGCTACGATCTTAGTTGTATTGCCCTCTATATCTCCTATGATGTAATTAAGTTGTGCTAAAGCTATATTCATAAGGTAAGTTTACCTTTTTATTATTTAAAAGATTTAAAAAAGTATCCCTACCGAAAGAGACACACAGTTATTTTTAGCTAATGCCGTTTTGTCCTTCACAAACATATCTGTAAAAGAATTAGATATGCGTGCACCACCTATTAAGGTTGTGTTACCGGCCAGTTTATACTCGACCCCGCCGCCTATAATTAAGGGAAAACGGAACAAGAATACTTGATCATCAAAATCATACAAAGTAAATGGCTCACCTTCATTTTCATTAACCCGGTAGTTAGTAGGATCAGCATCGGCTATCACCTTAGGAAGTCCAATTTTGTTGATAGTTGTGCGTGCATTTATGACAAAACCTGGGGCAAAACCAAAATTCCCTGTGTAGGTAACGTTACCAATCTCTTTAGTTCTAAATTTTATACTTACAGGCAGTTCTAAGTATTGTAAATTGTAGGTGTAGCGTAAGCCTATTAACGTATCATTAGGTGCACCACGAAAAACTTGACTATCGGCCAATGTAAATTTTGTTTTAATATCGGTTATCAGCAATTCAGCTCCTACGCCATAACTACCTGATTTAAAATAATAGTCTCCCATTAAGCCATAACCAAAACCTACCGCTGCACCATCGCTATTTATTGCTTTATTTGTTCCGGCTATCCAGCCAAAATTCGCTACGCCTTTTAATCCAAATCTAAATTCGCCTTGTTTTTGTGCAAAAGATAGTTGCGTAAGTAACATCCCTAAAGTTAGTATTGTAACGTTTTTCATATTGATATTATTTAATTGATCTATTTGCAAAGGTTATGTTTAAAAAAGGAATACTTCTACACATTGTTTTAATTTTTTCGGCAGCTGCATCATTTACTGGATGTACTCAAAATAAGCATGTTAAAGATACATCAGACATTTTGATAGAGATGGAAGTTAGTCGTTTTGAGCAAGATTTATTTTCTTGTAAGAGCGTGGAACAACTTAAATTGCTATCTAAAAAATATCCTGATTTTTACGATATCTACGTAACCAATATATTGGGAGGAATGGTAAAAGGAATCAATAGCACACCAGATGATGTGTCCGTTGAGTTGTATAGATACATAGCACACCGCGACATGGATTCTCTGTATAAAATAACACAAGAGAAGTTTGGTGATTTTGAACCTTATCGCGAAGAATTGCAAGAAGCAAGTAAGTATATCGCTTTGTATTTTCCTGAAGACACTATTAAAAAAGTGACTACGTTTATTTCCACTTTTCAATACGGAAGTGTGTATTTACAGGGGCAAAAAGAGTTTGGTGTAGGTCTAGACATGTATCTTGGGGCCGATTTTGAAGTATATCAAATTATCAATCCAGAAAATTTTCCAGCCTATCGCGTGCGTAAGTTTGAGCCTTATCGTATAGTGGCTAATTGCGTTCAAACGTATGTGGACTCCAAGCTTGAAGAGTTTAACGGCTCTACGTTTATGGATCAGGCAATTTATGAAGGTAAAAGATTATACATACTTGACCTATTGCTTCCAGACGCCGAGGATTCCTTAAAAATAAACTACACTGCACAACAACAATCTTGGGTGATTGAGCAAGAGAGCAACATGTGGTCTTACTTAATTGAAAAGGAAGTAATTTTCAACTCTAATAAAAACGAATTTCAAAAGCACTATTTCAATGATGGTCCTTTTACTACTCCATTTGGCAACGAGAGTGCACCACGCACTGGAGCCTGGTTAGGATGGCAAATCGTACGTGCGTATATGGACAAAAACCCAAACATCACGATTTATCAATTGCTAGCGAACAAAAACCATCAAGCTATTTTTCAAAAAAGCGGATACAGACCTTAGGTTGTCCATTACTTAAGGTAAAACCTGAAATACGACTACTGTTTAGAGAAAAAATACTCACCAGAATCACCGATTGACATGCTAGGAAGGCTCTTATTTTCTTCAAATAAATCATACCCCAATTTCAGTTGACCCCAAAATTTATAAAGCGATTCGTTTTTGTATTGCTTTTTGAGTAGGACATAGTTTTCATCTGTAAGCCTTGCAGGATAGATGTGAATAGGAATATCCACCTGGCCACCATTTCTAGCCTCTACACAAAAAACATAAAGTTCTTTTATCCATTCATCGGTAATTGGAATACAACCCACTGTTTTGCAACCTCCGTGTATAAATATCATACCACCTGGCGATGCTGTATCTGCAAAAAATAGGTCACTCTTGTTGGGATAATCTACCTTTAACGACAAGAAAAAATCACTCGTAGGATTAAACTTAGAAAGCGTATACATCCCTTCTGGTATCTGCTTATCGCCCTCTCTTCGCTTAGGACCTAGCTCACCTATATTCTCACAAAATTTATAAGTCGTAACCAGCGAAAACACACTGTCCTCCGCATTTTTTGCCCAAACCTCCAGATCTTCCTCAAACTTAAAACCTCGAATCAAAACGTTACAATGTGCGGCATTTACTCCAACTGCTTTTAGTTTTGCCATCGCGGTGACACCTTTATCTCTATACGCTTCAAAAACTCGGCTATGTTTAAGTTGACTTTCCTTGAAACTTTTTTTTTGCTGCGTATGAAATGACATAAAAAATATGCTTAATAGAAATAAATAGTTGTACATCAGATACTCAGGCAAATGTTATAAATAAAATTGAATTGGCATGATTTAATCCTAGCGATTATCAACCATTTTTAACATGGCAAAGTGATACTTTGCGGGTGATCATTTAGCCAATTAGCCCAAAAACTACGTTGGCATTGGATGGGTGCAATTAAAAGGATAACATCTAAATGATATAACATTATCCTATTCTTGAGGACATATAATAATCGCTATTTTTGCAAACAGTTGAGCAGCGGAAAATTATACATAGTACCCACGCCTATTGGCAATTTGGGCGATATCACATACAGAGCTATTGAGGTACTTAAAGAGGTGGATGCAATACTTTGTGAAGACACGCGTCAAACCAAAAAACTGATAGACCATTACGAAGTAGAAAAAAAACTTATTCCTTTTCATCAGCATAACGAGCATAAAAACGTACAAGTGGTGATCAAAAAACTACAAGATGGTGAACATTTTGCGCTGTGCAGTGATGCTGGGATGCCTGGTATATCTGACCCTGGCTACTTGCTCATTCGGGAGGCCATAGCAAACGAGATAACCGTAATAACCCTGCCCGGTGCCGTAGCTGCAATTGTCGCTTTAGTAAACTCCGGACTTCCTTGCGACACCTTTGTTTATGAAGGATTTTTGCCTCACAAGAAAGGAAAACAAACTAAAATTTTGAGTTTACTTGAAGAAAAACGAACCACCATTTTTTATGAAAGCCCACATCGTATTGTAAAGACACTCGCACTTATGAAAGAGCTGTTAGGTGATAACCGAAAAGTGTGTATCGGTAGAGAATTAACTAAAAAATTTGAAGAGCACGTTAGAGGAACCGTTGCTGAAGTTTTAGCTCATTTCGAAACGAATGAGCCAAGAGGAGAATTTGTATTACTTGTGGCAGGAAATGATACAAAATAAAAAAATAAAACTCGCCATTTTAACGCTGCTTCCAGGACTTCTTTTCTGGCTAGCGTGGCCTCCACGAGATTTTTTCTTTCTGAGTTTTTTGGCTTTTGTTCCGTTATTAACCCTTGAAAAAGAGACGAATGGCATGAAAAGAAGCGGTTGGCTAATTTACGCATCACTTCTTTTTTGGAATATTGTAGTATCCTGGTGGGTAGGATATGCTGATTTTTATTCGAGTCTATTTATGCTCGCTGCCAACTCCTGGTTAATGTACCTGCCTTGGTGGGGTTACCGAAAAGCGCGAAAAATATTTGGAGATAATAAAGCAATGTGGGTACTCGCTAGCCTCTGGATATCATTTGAATACCTACATCTAACCTGGGAAATAACATGGCCATGGTTTACTTTAGGAAACATATTTGCCAAACATAATGCAGTAGTTCAATGGTATGAAGTTACGGGTACATTAGGCGGAAGTGTTTGGGTATTGGCTGCTAATATTTCTTTTTACCTGGCCTTACAAAAAGAAAAATGGACAAAATGGATTAAGCCATCATTGGTAGTATTCACGCCTATGCTCATTTCCATTCCCTTTTATTTTGCCAGCGATTTAGATTATTCTTTAGATGCAAATAAGAGATTTGACCAACCAGAAGCCTTGTTGGTACAACCCAATATAGATCCATATCTCAAATTTATACCTGGCGAAGAAGTCAAAAATCTAAACGTTATGCTATCGATGGTCGAAAAAGCTATCACCCCTAAAACTAGCTACGTTATCCTACCTGAAACTGCCGTAGTAGAGTATGTGGATGAAGATAACCCCACACGTTTTCAAAGTATAGACATCCTCCAAAATTTCACCAAAAAGCATCCACAGATTCACCTCATTACGGGAATATCTACCCATAATTGGTATGAACCCGGAGAAAAAATGCAAGCCACCGCACGAGAAAGTGGCGGTCAATTTTATGAAAGTTATAATACCGCCATGGAAGTGGACAGTGCTGGTAAATTAGACTTTTACCATAAATCTAAATTGGTGCCTGGTGCTGAACGCATGCCCTACCCTACACTCTTTCAGTTCTTAAACGGTCTGGCACTTGACCTAGGCGGTATAACGGGAAGTTTGGGTGTAGATCCAGAACCAAAGGCTTTTAAGGCAGGTACTAAACCAGACATTGCTCCCTTGATATGCTATGAAAGTGTTTTTCCTGGTTTTGTTGCAGGATTTACCCGAAAGGGCGCTGAAATACTGGTAGTTATTACCAACGATGGCTGGTGGAGAAACACCGACGGATACAAGCAGCATATGTACTATGCCTGCCTACGCGCTATCGAGAATCGAAGAGAAGTATTACGCAGTGCAAATACAGGTATAAGCTGCCGTATTGATAAATTAGGTCGCATACAAGAAAATACTGAATGGTGGGAACCTGCTGTACTCTCAGTGCAAGCTAATCCGTTTAGCGACCTTACATTCTTTGCAAGGC